>JBJEQD010000128.1:0-24418 GCA_051881575.1 Acutalibacteraceae bacterium
GGAATGTTCGTCACCGCCATAATGCTCGAACGGGCAACGCCTTTTTTGAATTTGTCGATTCCGACGGCCGCCGCCGTGCCGATTACCGTTGCGGCAACCGATGAGCAGACCGCAAGAATCAGGGTGTTATAAAGCGCTCTGAGGGTTGCTTCATCCTGAAAGAGCGATTTATACCATTGAAGCGAAAAGCCCGCAAATACACTCGTACTGCTTGATGCGTTAAAAGAAAAAAGAATCAGTACGATGATGGGCGCATAGAGAAAAAGAAAAACGAGAGCCGAATATATTCTTGAAGCCGTTTTCATATTACCATGCCCTCCTCATCGCCCGTAAAGCGGTTCATAACAGCCATGCTCAAAAGGATAAGCACCATGAGCACAAGCGAAATCGAAGCGCCGAGATTGTAGTTATATGACTGCTGGAACTGCCTTTCAATAACATCGCCGATAAGGTCAAATGAGCCGCCGCCGAGCTTTTGCGAAATATAGAATGTGCTGACGGAGGGAACAAAAACCATCGTTATTCCCGAAACGACGCCCGGCATGCTCATGGGCAGAATACATCTTCTGATAACGGTCAGTCTGTTGCCGCCGAGATCCTGGCAGGCTTCAATCATGCTGTGGTCAAGCTTTGCCATAACGGAATAAATCGGCATTATCATATACGGCAGGAAATTATAAACCATGCCGAGGATAACCGCACCCGAGGTGTTTATCATGTGAATCGGGTCAATGCCTATTTTGCCGAGCAGGGTGTTGATTATGCCCGTATCCTGAAGCAGAGCCATCCATGAATAGGTTCTGATAAGAAAGCTCATCCACATCGGGAGCATAACGAGCATAACGAGCGTGCGCTGAATTTTCTCCGTTTTCTGCGAAATGATATAGGCAAGCGGAAACGCAATCACAAGGCAGATAAGCGTTGCGACGATGCCGAACCAAATTGAACGCAGAAAAGTCGGCGCATATTTAACAAGGGCGGAAATATTGTCAAATGTGAAATTTCCCGCCGCATCGGTGAATGAATAATAGACAACGAAAATCAGGGGCGCAATAATGAAAAGCGCCGACCAGACAATATAAGGCGAGGCAACAAGCTTCGTTTTCAATGCTGAGCGGTTGTTCATTCCTCGTCCTCCTCAGCATCAGCCGAGGGGTCGGAAAGCTCGTCAAATTCCTCGCTGAATGAGCTGTAGTCGCCGTAAATACCCGAATATTCGGATTTCTTCATTATATGGATTGCATCGGGCTCGATGAACAGACCGATTTTGCTGCCCTCGGGCTGATAGTCGGTTGTCTGAATCATCCACTTGAAGCCGCCGATATCAACAATAATTTCAAAATGAACGCCCTTAAAGGTTACCGAGGTGACAACGCCGCAGAGCATTCCCTTTTCGGGCTCAACAACATCAACATCCTCGGGGCGGACAACGACATCGACCGCCTCATTTTTGGCAAAGCCCTTGTCAAGGCATTCAAAGCGGTGACCCGAGAAATCAACCACGCAGTCCTCGGGCATAACGCCGTCAAGAATATTGCTCTCGCCGATGAAATCCGCAACAAAAGCATTCTTCGGCTCGTTATAAATATCAAGAGGCGTGCCTATCTGCTGAATAACGCCGTTATCCATAACAACAACGGTGTCAGACATTGAGAGAGCTTCCTCCTGGTCATGGGTAACATATATAAAGGTTATGCCGAGTCTCTGCTGAATGTTTTTAAGCTCAACTTGCATATCCTTGCGAAGCTTCAGATCGAGAGCGCCCAAAGGCTCGTCAAGAAGCAGAACTCTCGGCTTTACCGCAAGAGCTCTTGCGATTGCAACACGCTGCTGCTGACCGCCCGAGAGCGAATTTATATTACGCTTGCCGAAACCGGTCAGATTGACCAGAGCAAGCATTTCTTCAACCGTTTCCTTAATCTGCTTTTCGGGAGTCTTTCTGATTCTCAGGCCGAAAGCAACATTCTCATAAACATTCAGGTGAGGAAAAAGGGCATAACGCTGAAAAATAGTGTTAACCTGCCTCTTATGAGGAGGAACACTATTGATCTTCTTTTCCTCAAAAATAACCTCGCCTTCATCGGGTTCAACAAAGCCTGCGATAATTCGCAGAGTCGTTGTTTTGCCGCAGCCCGACGGACCGAGCAGAGTTATAAACTCCTTATCCCGGATGTAAAGATTCAGATTTTTGAGCACCTGATTATTCCCGAAAGAAACGGAAATGTTTTTCAAATCGATTATTGCATTGTTTTTCAATTATGCAGCCCCTCTCCACGATTAATAATATTACCATAAATATAGTGCAAATATCTGCAAATGTCAACAATTTTTTTAACAAAACCGTGAAAAACCCGTTGCTGTTTGAGAAATTTAATAATTTTACTCTGTTTTTCTCTTAAATGCTCTGATATGCTCTGTTTTTCTCGTTTTTTTATTTTTATAAAAACTTTTTCAAAAAACAGAATTTCTGCATAAAAATTCGGCGAAATTCACGGTTTAACCGCAATTCCGCCGAAAACAAATCAAAATTCAATTTCCTTGTTGATAACGATAAAGGTCATGCGCTCCTGAATCGTCTGACCGCCGTGAGATTTTATGAATCCGCCGTGGTCGCTCGTCAGGATTATCAGCCAATCCTCATTGTCATAATTCTTTCTTGCCTTTATCGCTTCGATAACCTCTTTTGCATAGACATCGTTTTCGTACATTGCCTGCTGATATTCGGGATTAAAGGTCGAAAAGCCCGTGCCGTGACCCGCCGAATCGGGGAATTCATAAACGGGGAAAATGAAATCGGAGCAATCGTCCGAAGCGATATCCGCAAGAGTTTTTTCGTGGATTTCCTCCTGGCTTTCGCACTTGACGAATGCGGCGTTTATCCCGTTTTCTTCGCAGTAATTCTTTTCATTAATATATGTGCTGTTTTCATCGATGAAATGACCGCCCCATGTGGTATAAAAAGCCGTTTTGTCAGCCTTGCCGCTCTGAATGAGGGTTGTCAGCAATGTCAGGTAATCGTTTGACTTAGGGATACCGTTGTCGGTAACTCCGTTTTCGCTTCCCCACTTGCCGGTCAGAATCGAGCACCAGCCGGGAGCGGTTGAGGTTGCCTGAACGGCAGGCTTTGGATAATTGACGCCGCCGCAGTAAGAAATATAAGCCTTTGCGCCGTCTGAAAGCATCGCTTCAAAGCCGCCGTCTTTCGCAACATAAGCCGTGCCGTCAAGTCTGCCGCCGTCAAAGCCGATAATGATAGCTTTTTTCTCCTTTGAGCCGCCCGAGCTCATATGAGAAACAATAATGTCATAAAGAGCCGTCTGCGGGATCGCAGTTTCAAGCGTGTTCTCATAAAAATCGAGCTGTTCAACATGAGCCTTGTAGTTCAGCGTGGTATCCATTTCCGCTTTATCAATCATTTTTACCATTCCTCCCGAAATCACAGCCGCAATCGCAGTAAAGAAAGCGGAAATTTTTAAAAGTAAGCTTTTCATTTTAATTCCTCCGTTTGCATGATTTTACGGCATATACAGACTGCGTCGGCTTAATCGGATAACCGTTCATTACAATAATCAACTACATATTCATATATGTCTTTTGTTGAAGAGCAAAAGCAGCCTCTATTACCTTTGGATATTTCTTCTTTTGCTAACATCAAAGCTTTTTCAAAAGAATTGTTTTTAATATGATACAACATCTTTATCAAGTTAATATCAAATCCATAACCACCCTCAGACTTTTCGGCAATGTTAACAAAGTTATCAACATCATCGCCTAACTCATCAACAAATTTTATGCACTCCTCATCAGCTTCTTTTAATATCTCTTGAACAATTTCATCGATTTCATCAAGAGACTGATGCACCGGGAATTTTAAATGAACAACACTGATTCCGCCAAGTACAAATGCACCTCTTGCCCTCAGACTCATTGGTTGGTCTTTGTTGGAACTCATATCAAAGACATCCCAGAAAACATCATCAATAAAATACGGTTTAATTTCAGCCGTACCCCTAATTTCCGAATAACCATCGTTAAAGCCTATTGAAATAAAGTAGTCTTTATACTTTTTAAAAGCATAATAATCACTCTTTCGATATCCGAATTGTTTTGCGTGATTTCTTATTGCGATTCCGAGTTGCTTATCCATGTCTTTTAATTTGAATTTTTTCATACTCCTCTTCCTCCGATCATTTTGTTTTATGATTTCAGAAATTACAGTTGGAATCCCGATTGGCTGTATTTGCTTCAAGATAAATATAGCAAATTCAGGCAATTAAGTCAACATAATTAATTGACACCTTGAACTTTTGCGGATATAATCAATTTGCAAAGAAAAAGGAGGCGTTTGTTTTGCAGTATTTATGCCATTCATATCTTCCCGCAGGAACGGCGGAAAATATTATTCGGAAAATCAATTTTAACCAGATTACTCATGTCAATTTTGCATTTTCAACCGTTGAAAAAGAGGAAAACGGCGATTTTCTGCCGACGGTTTCCGAAACGGTTCGCAGCGGCATTGCCTTGACTAAAGAAATCATCGCTTCTCAGGGCGCAAAGACTAAAACGCTTCTGTCAATCGGCGGAGCGGGGGCAAGCAATTTCTGCGAGGGCTGTTCAACCGAACAGGCAAGAAAAAAATTCGCCGCCCGCTGTGCGGAGCTGATTGATTCGCTCGGAATTGACGGCGTTGACCTTGATTGGGAATTTCCCGGCAGGGCGCATCTCGGCGTTTCCTGCTGTGAGCATTGTGCAACGGATTATATTGAGCTTTGCCGTGAAATCAGGAAAGCCATCGACTCTCATCTGCTGACCGCCGCAGTCGGCAGCGACCTTTGGGGCGACCTTGACTATTCGCTTCTGAACGGTATTTTTGATTTTGTTAATGTTATGACCTACGACATGACGGACTGCGACCATTCAAGCTTTGCGCTGACAGTTAAGAACATGAACGATTGGGCAAAGCTCATTGACAAGAGCAAGCTCATTCTCGGCGTTCCTTTTTATGCAAGAAGCAAAACCGAAAAATACAATTGGGTCGGATACGATTATCTGACAGAGCTTGTTAGTCAGGGCAAGGCAAGCCTTGAGAGGGGCGAAGACCAGGACTATATAATAATTGACGGTGCAAGGCTCGGAATTGACACGCCCGAATCAATCGCCAAAAAAGCTCATTGGGTCAGAGAAAACGGTTTCGGCGGCATATTCAACTGGCAGGAGGGCACCGATTTTAACGGCTCTCTCAGAAATGCCATGTGGAACGGAATGTTCGGCGAATAACTCATCAAGTTTTTTCAATTAAATAATAACCCCGATACAAACAGGCAATACTGATATTGCCATCAAATGTATCGGGGTGATTTTTTTGCAGTTCAACAAGGTTGAAATATGCGGAGTTAACACCGCAAAACTGAAGGTTCTCAAAGAAAGCGAAAAAATGGAGCTTCTCAAAAAGGCAAGAGCGGGCGACAAAAAAGCCCGTGAGGATCTTGTGACGGGCAATCTGAGGCTTGTTCTGAGCGTTATTCAGCGATTTTCAAACAGGGGCGAAAATCCCGACGATCTTTTTCAGGTCGGCTGTATCGGGCTGATAAAAGCAATTGATAATTTTGACATGAGCCTTGATGTGCGCTTCAGCACCTATGCCTGCCCCATGATAATCGGCGAAGTCAGAAGGCATCTGCGGGATAACAACCCCGTCAGGGTCAGCCGCTCGGTCAGAGACACCGCCTATCACGCAATGCAGGTCAGGGAACGGCTTATCAACGAGCTTGAGCGTGACCCCACTCCCGAAGAAATTGCAAAAGAGCTTGGCACGGACAGGGAAAGCGTGGTTATGGCTCTTGACGCAATTGTTGAGCCCGTTTCGCTCAATGAGCCCGTCTATTCCGACGGCGGCGACACGATTTATGTTATGGATCAGATTGGCGGAGCGGAAAGCGAAGAAAACTGGCTTGATGAAATTCTGCTCAAACAGGCAATGAGAGACTTGAACAAGAGGGAGAAAAAGATACTTTATCTGCGTTTCATGCAGGGAAAAACGCAAATGGAGGTTGCTCAGGAAATCGGCATTTCTCAGGCGCAGGTCTCACGCCTTGAAAAAGGCGCAATCAAGAAAATCAAGAGCAATTCATAGTTCATTAAAAGCAAAAACCGTCGGGAAGCCTTGCCCCCCGACGGTATGTTTTTTATTTATATGTCGCATCTGAAGGTTGCGTATGCAAGAAGCTCACCCGAGAAAAACTCACATGCCGTGAAAACAATGCAGTCATCATAAACCGTGACAAGCATTCCCTCGGATTCACGCATACAGTTTTCAACCGTTGCCGCAGAATTCGCAGTTGCGCTTCTCGGCGACGAAACGCTTGAAATATGAATCATTGTTGCGTATTCTCCGTCATAGTTCGTTATGTTAATCCGGGGATTGAGCTTATACATATCGTATGTCCAATGAGAATGGCCGTTGAAGAAAAATACATTCTTATAATCCTTCATAAGCTGACGGAAACGGGCCTCATCGGGAGTTCCCGCCGTGAATGAAAGATTGTATTTAACTCCGAGATTGTTTATCAGGTTGCCCTCGCCCATATAAGGGTCATCGCCGGGAGCGTTTAAGAATGTGTGGAAGAAAAGGAATACCTTTCTGTCCTTGTATTCTTCAAGTTGATTTTCAAGCCAGTCAAGCTGTTCATCGGTCAGAATACGGCTTGTGTCTTTGTTATAATCCCATTGATACTGGCAAAGGAAAATAAAGATATCTCCCCTGCCCTCGGGCGGCTGATAAACGAAATCCATTCCGTTTTCGGAAACATTTATAACACCGTCCGCCTTATTCTCGCCGTAAACGCCCGCATTGACAAGCTCCTGCCAATTTTCAAGGCTGTATTTGTTCGATACATCGTGGTTGCCCGTTGAGGTATAAACGGGGAAATCATAATTTGATGCAATTCTGTGGAACTTTTCAAAAGAATCTCTCTCGCCGTTGTTTGAAAGGTCGCCCGACATTCCGACAAACGATATGCCGAATCCGTCAAGGAAATTGAGCGCATTCGGGAAAGTAATTTCTGCGTCGTCGCCTGTCAGAGACAGATTATAGCGGTTGAAATGCAGGTCGCTCAATGCGCCGAAAGAATAAATTTTTTCGCCGTTATCGGCAATCTTTTCTTCGGGAAGCTCCGCCGAGCCCATGAACACCTTGTTTCTGAAAGCAAGCACGCTCTCTGCGCCCTCGGGAATCGCCGTGAACTCATAAATATCCGTGCTCCCCTTGCCGCCGCTGACGGTAAGCTCGGCAAATTCGCTGTAATAAACTTCATAGCCTTTAACTTCAACCGAAAGCTTTTCGTTATCCTCGGTTCCCCAATAAAGCTCATAGGAACCGTTGACGGGCGAAGAAACCGTGACCGTTCCCGCCGCAGAGCCTGCGGCATCATTTGCAAAATCATAATCGATTTCGGCTTTGCCGTTCAGAAACGGAAGCGAAACCGTAAAGCCGTTGAGCGCAATAACCAGCGGCATAATCAAGGTCATAATTTTAATTGCAATTTTTGTCAGCATATTTATTCTTCCTTTTTTTGCATTAATCAAACCAGCCTGCAAGCTGATAAACTCTTACATAATCAACAATAAAGTCAGCATCGCCGCCGTTGAGGTTTATATCGCCGTAGCCGAACGCCTCGCCGTTTTCTCCCGCAATTTCAACTGAAAGAAGGAGACATTCGGGGCTCTGCGAAACTCCGCCCTTATCCGTTCGGGCGCATTCACGGCCGTTGATATAGAAGATGTATTCGTCGGGAGTCCACATAACTCCGTATGTATTATATTCGGTATAGGGATTTTGGGCGTAAAAGCTGCCGACATGATAGCTTTGATGCGCTTCTCCGTAGCCGTCCCAATGGAGGTTGACCGAAACGCAATCCGCAGTTTTCTTTTCTCCCTGCTCATAGCCGAAGCCTTCAAAAATATCAACTTCCGTGCCGTCCCGACCGCCGCCGTCAACATTGAAAACGCCCTCGTTCATCATCCAGAACGCCGACCAAAGCCCCTGCCCCTGAGGCAGAATACAGCGTGTTTCAAAGTAGCCGTAAAGGAAAAAGTCGGGATTCGCTTCGTCAGTCGGATTTGAATCACGGGTTGTTATATATCCGGTGTACCAGCCCTCTTTGTAGTCTCCGCCGTATTCGGAAGCGGCTTTTTCATCGAGGTATTTTGTGCGGATATGAAGATTGCCGTCAGATACGCTTATCATCACCTTATGCCAATAACCGCCCCTGCGAACCGCACCCCAATGAATTTTATCAACATTCTGGTTGTCATTCCATTTGCTGCGGTCAAGCTCGGTTCCGTCAAATTCATCCTGCCAGACAAGCTCATATCCGTCAAGATTAACAGTCTTGCAGGTCGGGTTCAATCCGTAGCCCAAATCAACACGGATAACCGAAGATATCAGAACAACGGTTGCAATAAATAAGTTAATTATCGAATATTTCATATTTTTGCTTCCTCACATCAAGGCAACCGACAGAGCGAGCAGAATCTGCGCCGGATAATAGGTTGAAAGCTCAACCGTTACCCAATTATTTTTCTTCTTTACGGGCGTGAAATAAAGCAGACTCAGGCATGAATCGCTTATCAGGAACAGCACCGAACCCGCAAAAGCGAGCCAAAATGCAGGGCTTCTGCTGCCGAAAGCAAGCACAGCCGAGGCGGAAACCTTATAAACCAAAGCGGCGTAATATATCGTCAGCATTATCTTCAGCTTATTATCAATCTTCATTTTCAGCAGCTTCATCATAACGGCGCTGAAAACTCCGCCGAGAATGCCGACAATGAGCGCAACGGGATTAAACCCGCCTTTGGTGATAAAGGCGCAAAGATAAAAAATATGTCCGACAAGAAAATACGCCGTTCCGAGCGGAATAAGCTTGCCTCTGAATGTCGGCGCAATCTCCTTGACTCCGAGCAGAACATCGCCGAAAAATCCGAAAAGCAGGGCAAAGCAAACCAGGCAGAAATAATATGTATCCGTCGGATTCATGCAGTAGCCGACAACGGCGACCGAAATGAAACCGAAGCTTGCCATGAATTTGCAGAGCATTCCCTGAAAAGCTTTTCCTTTTCGCCGCTGAGCAATGCAGGCGAAAGCAAAGCCGGAAGTTAACGCAGTCAAAGCAACGGTAACAATAAACAGCGGTGACATAGTATTTCCTCCTTGATATTATTGGATATATTCAGCAGACAGCCCAGCGTCCGCAGATTTCAAAGCCGATTTTTTTATAAAAATCCGCAAGCGAGTCGTTTCTGCAAAACAGAAAAACTTCTTTTTCCGACTTTTCCTTTGCAAGAGAGCCGACAAGCGCAGAGGCGTATCCCCTGCCCCTTGCGCCGGGTCTTGTTGCAACCGCTCCGAGCAAAACGCTTTTTTCGCCCTCAAAAAGAGCGAAAGCGCAGGCGGAAAGCTCTCCGCCGCTCTGAACTGCGGCAAGCGAAGCAGTGCCTTTGGCGAGCCTTACGCAGACATCGGCAAGAAAGCTTCCGTAATCTCCGAGCTCAAAGCCGCATTCCGTCAGCAAAGCATAAAGTTCTTTTTTATCATAATCATTTAGTATACCTGCGGCGGGAAGCTCAGCCTCATTGCCGCAGTAACGAACGATAAACGATGTCTTTTTTATCGGCAATCCGAGCCTTTCGGCGCAATCGGCGCAGCAGGTGATATCCGAGAAACCGACAGCCGACAAAAACGCCGAAAGCTCCTCATAATCCGCATTTTCGGCGCAGAATAAGGTTGCGCTGCCGTCAACTCTGCTGACTGCCGCCGTCGGAACATCTCCGAGAGTCTGAACCCAGAAAAAGGCGAAGCTTTGGGATGCGCCGTAGGTATCAAAAAGCGCAGTTATTCTTGCCGCAAACGGATCTGCGGGCAAAAAATCAAGCTGTGATTTTTCGTTAATAAGACTTACCATTTTGCGAATTCCTCCGCCATTGCCTTAACAAGACGCAGGCTTTCAAGCGCATCATCATATTTTATAACACAGCTCGGGGAATGAAGATAACGGCAGGGAACCGAAATTGCAAGGGTTTTAACGCCGCCTCTGCTTTTATGGATTGCGCCGGCATTGTTGCCGCCCGCAACAAGGGTTTTCGCCTGACATTTTATACCGTCTCTTTCGGCAACCTCAAACGCCCTGTCAAAAAGCTCTCTGCCGTAAAGCGTGCTTCTGTCCATGAACGAAACTGCGCCGCCCTCGCCGCAAATGCAAACTCTTTTTTCATTCTTAACGCCCGAAATATCCGCCGCCGTGGTCGTTTCAACAACGATTGCGTAATCGGGGTCGATTGTGAATGCCGCCGTCTGAGCTCCCCTTGTGCCGATTTCCTCCTGAACGCTGAAAGAAAACCATGCGTCATATTCAAGCTCGCTTCTTATCATTTCAATCAGCATTGCACAGCCTACTCTGTCATCAAGAGCCTTTGATTTTATAAAACCGTTTCCGAATTCGGCAAAACCGTCGGCAAACCAAGCCATATCGCCCGGGCGGACATATTCCGACGCCTCTTCCTTGCTTTTTGCTCCGATGTCAATATAAAGCTCATCGGCTTTGGGCATATCCGCTTCTGCGCTTTTTTCAAGCATATGAATCGGCTTAATGCCGAAAACTCCGCAGACTGCCTTTTCGCCGACCCTTACGGTTCTGCCCGCAAAAACACGGGTATCGATTCCTCCGACCTTTTCAAAACGGAGAAAGCCCTCGGAATCAATTGAAGTTATGATAAATCCGACTTCATCCATATGGGCGTCAATCATAACCTTGTTTTTGGCAGGCTTTTTGCCCTTTTTAAATACTATGAGATTGCCGAGCGGGTCAATGCTGTATTCGGCATAATCCTTGATTTTTTCAATTATATATTCACGAACGGCGTTTTCTCTGCCCGATATTCCGGGCAGGGCACACAGTTCTTTAATCATTTCAAGCATTAAAGCCGCCCCTTTCCGAAATATATTCCGCAAGAAGCCTTGCCGTGCTTTCAATATCCGCAAGGTCGCAGACCTCGGCGGCTGTGTGCATATTTCTCAAAGGAATTGAAAGCAGAGCGGTTTTAACCCCTCTGCCCGAGGTCTGAATTTGGTCACAGTTTGTTCCCGTTTTGCCGCCCATTACCTCGGTCTGATTGGAAATCCCTTTTTCCTCCGCAATCTCGCTCAGCCTGCGGCTCATTTCATAATCGAGCGACGGAGCATAGCCAACCATGGTTCCTCCGCCGAGCGAAGCATATTTTTCTCCGCTGATTCCCGGAGCGGAGGCGAAGCTGACATCAACTGCAATCGCTTCATCCGCCTGAGCGGAAAATGCGCCCGTCTGAGCTCCGCTGCCCGTGGTTTCCTCCTGAACGGAGAATATAACGCTCAGAGTGCAGTCAAGCTTTTTGCCGTCAAGAAGTTCAAGACAGCGAAGGATAGCCGCAATCCCCGCTCTGTCGTCAATCGCAGGGGAACACACTCTGCTTCCGAGCAGGTTTTCATAATTCCCGTTAAAGGTTATTCTGTCGCCGGGAGAAACAAGCTTCAAGGCTTCTTCACGGCTCATGCCGATATCAACCGAAATATCGTCAAAGCCCTTTGCCTTGCCCGAATCTTCGGGCTTTGAAAGATGGGGCGGCGTTGAGGTTATAACGCCCGAAAGCTTCTCTCTGCCGTGAACCGTCACCTCAGCGGCGGCAAGCACACGGATATCCGCTCCGCCGCATTTGGCAACCTTCAAAAAGCCGTCGGAATCAACCGCCGTAACGACAAGACCGATTCGGTCAAGGTGAGCGTCAAGCAGAATATGAGGCTCTCCCTCGCCCATGCTGCCCCTGACGCTCCCCAATGCGTCGGTTTCGGCAGGCATGAATTTATTCAGAAGTCTCGCCGCCGTTTCAGCCGCATTGCTCTCAGCGCCCGATACTCCACCTGCGCCGCAAAGCTCTTTCAGCAAAAGCGAAACTTCATTAAAGTCAGACATAATCAATTATCCTTTCAATCAGATAACCTGAATTCCGCCCTCGGGACGGATATTGAGAACATAGCAGGATTTTTCACCGAAAACGGCGCATATTTTAGACTTGAACTCGCCGAGAAGCTCCTCGGGAACAAAAGCCTGAATTGTGCCGGCAAAGCCGCCGCCGTGAACTCTCCATGCACCCTTACCGCTGAGAACCTGCTGGCAGATTGAAAGTGCAAGGCTGACGGGCTGATTTGACGGAGCTTTGCAGGTGAAAACATTCTGATTATACATATATGACGAGAATCCGCTTTCGATAACAAGCGCCTTGAACGCCTCGAAATCGCCTTTTTTGAGAGCCTCCGCCTGCTTGTCAACTCTGTCGTTTTCATTGTAGAAATGCATTGCACGAAGCACGGCTCTGTCGCCCGCAGAATCACGGACAACGGAAATATTCTTCTCAAATTCTTCTCTGTCAACCTCTCTGAGAACGCTCTTTCCGAATTTTGAAGCAACAGCCTCCATCTCGCTTCTGACGGCGGCATATTCATCGGTAAGGTCTGAATGGTCTCCGCCCGTGTCAACAATGCACAGAGCATGGCGGCATGAGCCGAAGTCAAAATCAAGCTTTTCGATTACGGGAGCGGCAGGGTCTTTGAAATCAATCTCAACAAAGCCGCCGACCGAACACGCCATCTGATCCATAAGTCCGCAGGGCTTGCCGAAATATTCGTTCTCGGCAAACTGAGCTATCTGAGCAATCTCAACCGAGCTGATTTTGCCGCCGTTATAAAGATGGTTGAGCATCGTTCCGAGAAGAACCTCAAAAGCCGCAGAGGATGAAAGACCCGAGCCTGAAAGAACATCGGAAGCAGTTGCGGCGTCAAAACCGCCAATCTTGTAGCCTCTGTTTTTGAAGCCTGCGCAAACGCCTCTGACAAGAGCCGCCGACTTCCCTCTCTCGGCAGGCATAACGCCGAGATCGTTCAAATCGACAACATCCATTTTGTAGCCCTCGGATTTGACACGGACAATGTTTTCTTCGTTCATTCCCGCAACGGCAACAGCGTCAAGGTTAACGCTTGCCGCAAGAACCTTGCCGTGGTTATGGTCGGTGTGGTTTCCGCAGACCTCGGTTCTGCCCGGAGCGCTGAAAACTCCGACCTCTCTGTCTGAGCCGAAAAGCTCTTCAAAGCTTGAAGCGATTCGGATATACCTTGACTTCTGCGCTTCGATATCCTCTTTTTTATAGTTTCTTTCGAGGGCGGCGTCATATTCGGAGCCTCTGAGTTTTTCTTTCAGCAACGATGTTTTAACCATTTTCTGTGTTTCCTCTCTTTTCAATTGTTTTTTTATCTTTTCTGTTCTTGAAGAACTCAATTGACTTTTCAACAGTAGTCCAGACTCCGTTAACCGACAGAGCCGAGATGCCGGAAAGGAATAATATTATCGTTACCGGCAGCAGGAATCCGGGCGACAGCGGGTCATAAATGTTGCGGCCGACAAAGGTGAACGAAATCAGCTTCGGCAAGAATCCGATTACCGAGAGCAGAACAAATTTCCAATATCCGAAATTGAAAGAGCCGTAAATACCCGAAATGCTGTTAATCGGCATGCACGGAACAAGACGCAAAGCAATCAGCAGGGCGGGGTTTCCCTTGCCGCCGTGCTGAATAAGCCTTCGCAGACCGTCAACCTTGCAAATCATTTTCCAGGCGTTGCCCGCTCCGAACCGCTTGCCCCAGAAATAGCGGATTGTCAAAAGCAAGATAAATCCGATAATATTAACGGGCACGGCAAGATACATCGGCAAAACTATGCCGGTTAAGAAGCAGACCGTTGAGGTCGGATATATGGGAAAAATACTCTTAACGGCAAACAGCAGCATGATAGCTCCGAAGAACTGCCACTCCTTGTCGATATGAGCAATAAAATCCTCAAGCTCGGCAAGCTTCAGCCTGACCTCTGAATACCAATGCCACAGCTCATCGTATTGCATTGAAAACAGAAGCACCGCCGTTGCAAGCGAAGCCGCAATCAATATCAGTCCGCCGAAAAGCAGATATTTTTTTCGCTTTTTTCTTTTTTCCAAAAGCTCACCGCAATTCCAATTTTTTCTGACACTCTATTATTTTATATTATTATCTCGCTCGGGTCAATAAGAAATAAAAATATTTTATGCTTTTATTTTTTCTGTATTATGCTATAATATCTTAGAAAAGGATTTGTTATGCCCGAATACGGCATATTTTTCTGATAAAGAGTTAATGTTTTGGAGGATGATTCTGATGAAAATTACCGTTCTTGACGGCTTCACCGAAAACCCCGGCGACCTTTCGTGGGATTGGCTCAAAGAATGCGGAGACTGCACGGTTTATGACCGCACTCCCGCCGAGCTTATTGCCCGGCGTTGCAAAGACTGCGATATTGTCATAACCAATAAAACTCCTCTGCGCAGAAGCGTGCTTGAAAATCTGACGAATCTTAAATTTGTCGGTCTGCTCAGCACGGGATTTAACATAGTCGATTGGGAATTCTGCAAAGAAAAGGGCATTCCCGTCTGCAACATTCCGTCTTACAGCACCAACGCCGTTGCCCAGCTTGTTTTTGCGCTTATCTTGGAGCACACCAACGCCGTTGCGGCTCACAGCGAATCGGTTCACTCTGGAGAATGGTCGGCATGCAAAGACTTTTGCTATCAGGTTGCCCCGCTTTATGAGCTTGACGGAAAAACGCTCGGAATAATCGGTTTCGGCAAAATCGGCAAAGCCGTTGCCAAAATCGCTCTTGCATTCGGCATGAAGGTTCTCGCCTCAACAAATCATCCCGCACCGTTTGAGGGCGTTGAATTCTGCGGTAGAGATTCTCTGCTTGAAAGAAGCGATTTTGTTACGGTTCATTGCCCGTTGACTCCCGAAACCGAGGGAATGGTCAACGCCGATTTTCTTTCAAAAATGAAAAATACCGCTGTTCTTATTAACACATCAAGAGGTCAGGTTGTTGATGAAAACGTTCTTGCCGACGCTCTGAAAAACGGCAGAATTGCAGGCGCAGGGCTTGATGTTCTCTCCTCCGAGCCGCCGAAAGCGGATAACCCGCTTTTCGGAATCAAAAACTGCTTTATCACTCCGCACATTGCGTGGGCAGGCTTTGAAACAAGGGAGCGTCTGATGCAGATATGCAAAGAAAATGTTCTCTCGTTCCTTGACGGGAAAATAATAAACTGCGTTTACCGATAAAAACGGTTGATATAATAACTGCGATATGTTATAATCAATTGATAAGCCAAAAGAGGAGGCGGGCAAATGATAATTTCGCAAACACCGATGAGAATGTCTTTCTTCGGCGGAGGAACGGACTTCCCCGAATTTTTCGGCGTTCACGGCGGAGCGGTCATTTCAACAACATTCGACAAATACTGTCACGTCAACGTCCGCCCTCTGCCCGAGCTTTTCGACTACAAAACCTATCTCGCCTACGCACAGATAGAAAAGGTTAATTCCGTTGACGAAATCAAGCATCCCGCAATCCGCAACGCAATGAAATGGCTGGGGCTTGAAAGAATCTGCCTTAACTACGACGCAGACCTGCCGTCAAAGACGGGGCTCGGCACAAGCAGCGCATTTTCAGTCGGAATGCTCAACGCATTCTATACGATGCTCGGCATTTCAAAAACAAAGCGGGAGCTTGCAGACGATGCTATTTATCTTGAACGAACACTTTGTAAAGAGGACGGAGGAATTCAGGATCAGATTGCCTCGGCTTTCGGAGGCTTCAACAGAATCGATTTTTCCGAAAGCGGCTACACGGTTAAGCCGCTGAACATATCCCCCGAGCGCAAAGCAGCGCTTAACGGCAATCTTATGATGTTTTTCACGGGTCTTTCCCGTTTTTCATTTCAGATTCAGAAAACCACCAAAACCGTGCTCGGTCAAAGAACGGATCAGCTTCTTAAAATGCTCGATATGGTTGACCTTGCAGAAGAAATACTTACCGACCCCGAAAAGCCGCTTGATGATTTCGGGCTTTTGCTCAATGAAACATGGCGGCTCAAAAGAAGCATAAGCAGCGAAATATCAACCGACCTTATCGACAAGCTTTATAAAAAGGCAACCTACGCAGGCGCCCTCGGCGGAAAGCTGCTCGGCGCAGGCGGCGGCGGATGTCTGCTGTTTTATGTTAATGAAGAAAATCAGGACGCTGTCCGAGCCGCACTTTCGGACATGCTCGAAATAAAATTCAAATTTGAAAACGAAGGCACAAGAATAATCTGCAACAACTGATAATCACGGAGGCAAGCTTTGATGATTGAAATAATCAAACCCGATTTTATTTTTGAGGACGAAAGAGGAACTCTCGTTCAGCTTCTGCACGAGGGCTTTAAACAGATTAATGTCGTCACCTCAAAAGGCGGAGTTGAAAGAGGCAATCATTGCCACAGGCTCAACCGTGAGGGTTTTTATGTTGTTGAAGGTTCTTTCACTGTTGACGCTCACCTCGGAGAAGATAAAATCAGCCGAACTTTCAAAAAGGGCGACATGTTCATCATCGAGCCGAATGTTATGCACCGCTTTGTCTACCATGAGGATTCAACGCTCGTTGCGTTCTATGACAAGGGCGTTGAACTGCCCGACGGCACAAAAGATATAATCCCGGAGGGCAACCGATAATGGAAGCTGTGATTCTTGCGGGAGGTCTCGGCACAAGGCTCAGACCCTGCGTTGAAAATCTGCCGAAACCGCTTGCCCCCGTCGGCGGCAGACCGTTCATTGAATATATTCTCGATTATCTTTATAATAACGGCGTTTGCCGTTCGGTTATTTCAACGGGATATATGTCCGAAGCGATTGAAAGCTCCATTGGCTCGGCTTACCGTGGAATGACCGTTCGCTATTCCCGTGAAGAAACTCCGCTCGGAACGGGCGGGGCAATCAAAAAGGCTCTTTCGCTCTGCTCCGATGAAAACATCGTTGTTGTCAACGGCGACACTTTTTTTGATGTTGATCTTTTTAAAATGAAAAAAGCCCACGAAGAATCGGGCTGTTCGATTACCCTTGCCGCAAAAATGCTCGGCAATGCCGAAAGATACGGCTGTCTGACCGCCGAGAGCGGCAGACTCACGGGCTTTTGCGAAAAAGGAATCTCCGCAAGCGGTCTTATCAACGGCGGCGTATATTTCATAAAAAAGAACGCCCTTGACGGCGTTGAAGAAGAAAAATTCTCTTTTGAAAAAAGAGTTCTTGAAAATAATAATTTCAGCATCGGCGTTTTTGAAAGCGGCGGTTATTTTATCGACATCGGCATTCCTCAGGACTACCGAAAAGCCGAAGCCGAAAAGGAAAATCTCGTTTCAAGGCGAATCCGCCGAGCCGTTTTTCTCGACCGTGACGGAACGCTCAATGAAGATGCGGGTCATCTTTACAAAACTGAGGATTTCCGATTTCTGCCCGGCGGCGAAAAGGCGGTTGCTGAAATTAAAGAAAAAGGTTATCTCGCTGTTGTTATCACCAATCAGGCGGGCATCGGCAAGGGATATTACACCGCCGAAGATGTTGATATTCTTCACGGATTCATCAATTCACGCCTTTCGGATGAAGCCGGAGTTATCTCCGACGGCTTTTATTATTGCCCGCACCATAAAAATGCGGTTATCGAAAAATATCGGGTTGAATGCTCTTGCAGAAAGCCCAAGCCCGGCATGATTCTTAACGCTGTCAGCGATTTTGAAAAAATCGGAATCAGCATTGATCTTGAGAATTCTTTCACGGTCGGGAACAAAATTTCCGATGTTCTTGCGGGAAAAAATGCGGGAACAGGCAAGAATATTCTTGTCGGCAATGACGAAACCGATGAAAACGGCGTTGCCGATGAAAAGCTTGATTCTCTTTTTGAATTTTCCCGAAAATTAACGGCGGCATATTGACGCCGAAGCAGGTGTTACAGTTTGAAAAATGTTTATTTTGTTCAGGTAGGCTTTGCCTTTGACAAATCGGTTTATCTGCCCTATGCAACGGGCACGATAGCCGCATACTGCAAAAGCATACCCGAAATAGCCGAGGAATACGCTTTTCCCGAAATTATTTTTCGCCGTGACAGCATCGAAAGCATTGTTGAGGCAATGGACAATCCTTATATTGCCGCATTTTCAACCTATGTCTGGAATGTTGAATTCAACAAGGCTCTTGCGGCGGCTGTCAAGGAAAAATATCCCGAATGTATTATCATTTTCGGCGGTCACAGCGTTTCCGAACGCATGGAATTTCTCGATGAAGAATATATTGATATTTTAACTCTCGGAGAGGGCGAAGAAACCACAGCCGCCCTGCTTCTCGCTCTGAAAAACGGCGAAAAACTTTCGGATTGCTGCGGAATAGCGTTCCGTGATAATGACGGAAACAAGGTTCTGACCCCCGCACGCTGCCCCGGTTCGGTTGAGAATTATCCCTCGCCATACCTCAGCGGTATTTTCGATTCGATAATTGAAAAGAATCCCGACCTGATGTTTGACACAATAATTGAAACCAACAGGGGCTGCCCCTATAACTGCGCCTACTGCGATTGGAGCAACCACAAAAAGCTCCGTCTTTTCCCGATGGAGAAGGTCAAGGGGGAGCTGAAATGGCTTTCGGAGCATAAAATCGAATACTGCTTCTGCGCCGACGCAAATTTCGGAATGTTCGACAGAGACGAAGAAATTGCCGATTATCTGGTTGAACTGAATTCAAAAACGGGCTTTCCCAAAGTTTTCCGCCCCTGCTACGAAAAGAACAGCGCAGAGCGGGTTTTCCGAATTTCAAAAAAACTCAATTCAAGAGGGCTTGACAAGGGCGCAACAATGGCTTATCAAACTCTTTGCGACGATGCGCTGAAAAATATAAACCGCAAAAATCTGACAATGGAGCATTTTTCATCTCTGCTCAGCGAATACACTAACGCAAACATTCCGACCTATTCCGAGCTGATTCTCGGTCTGCCCGGTGAAACGGCGGAGAGCTTCTGCAAAGGGCTTTGCAAGCTTTTGAGAGCGGGTCAGCACAATTCAATCAGCGTTTACTACTGCGAGCTTCTGCCGAACGCTCCCATGTGCGACCCCGAATACATGGAAAAATTCAAGATTGAGCCGATGAAGGTCAGCTTCAATCATATCCACTCCGCAAGCGGAAAGAAAGACGGCATTCCCGAATATTCTTATCTTGTCCGCTCAACAAGCAGTCTTTCAAGAGACGGCTGGGTTTATGCAAATCTGTTTTCAATTTGTCTGCAATGCTTCCACAGCCTCGGTCTGCTCCGCTTTTTTGCAATCTACTGCTACCGTGCTCTCGGCATTGACTACTACGATTTTTACACAAAGCTGCTTGATTTCTGCTTGAAAGATTCGGGGCTTGTCGGCAGTATTTTCAGAGACATAAAGCAAAAGCTTGACGGCTCTCTTGAGGGCGAATGGAATCATTCAAACCCTGTTTTCGGAAATGTCACCTGGTTCTTTGAGGAAGGACTTTTCCTCGAAATGCTTTATAACTTCGATGAATTTGAAAAACTCGCTGACGGTTTTCTCAATCGGTTCAAAATTGACGGAGAGGTTTACGAAGAACTCAAAAAATTTCAGCTCAACGCTGTTAAAAAGCCGTTTGAAAGCGAAAAAAGATTTGAATGCGGCTACGGTTTTCTTGAATATTTCCACGAATCCGCCGACAGCGATAATTCACAGCCTGAAAAGCGAAAAATCACTTATATTTTTAAGGCAAAAGAAAAATATGAGGATTGGCCACGCTTCGCAAAAGAGATCGTTTGGTACGGCAGGCGTAAAGGCGCAACGCTTTACACAAACGACATCAGCATGATTGAAGCCATATCCGAATAAGCTGAATTCCAATAATATCAACCAAAAGAGTGTATCAAAACCCGATTGCCGGGTTTTTGATACACTCTTGCTTTTTGTGAAGTATTTATACTTTACACTTTTTATTATCTTTCTGCGTTTTCCTATTCCTCAACAGGCGTAATTTCTGCTTTATCTTTATACGATTTACTGCCCATTTTGCCGTACCAGACAACTTTTTTGCCGAATTCCTCCCAATCCGAAGCAGGGTCGCTGTCGGCAAAAACGGTTTTGAATTTCCCGTTTACGGGCGGGCGGTATTCGTTTTCATAAACGCCCTTGAAGTAGCTGTGAAAATCATAATCCGTGAAGCATTCGCTTCTATCCTCACCCGGTTTTCTCAAAACCGCTTTCTGATATTCAAGAAGCTGAGAAAGAACATCGGGATTTTCAATTACTCTGCCGAGATAAGGCATCATTTCCGAATAGAAGCCGTCAAGCTCCGCACATAGAGTGAGGAAAATATACTCATAATTTTCCCAAACGAGATTGCCTGCAAACGGAACGCAAAGCCGTGGATTTTCGCCCCGGGCAAGGTCGGCAAAGTAGCTTTTGACCCTGCCGTAAGCCTCATAGGTTAACGGAGCGTTTCCGCTCTCGATATAATCAATCAAGCCTTCATAAAAACTGCGGTAGCTCTTGTGAAGCTCATAAAACGCATAAATTGCAAAGCAACGAAGCAGACCGCAGCCGTGCATTGCCTGAACAACGCCCGCAAAAACTGCGCTCTTTTGCCACATTTCGCAGGGCATGGAATCGGTTCGGGTTATAATATTAATCTTTTCGGGAATATAATAAGCGTCCGAAGCGCAATGGTAGCGCACAATCTCGGTGTTGGTTGTCTCAATCCCGAATTTCTTCATATAATCCTTTTGACCGAGAATTGAATTCGGCAAAACGATGCAGTTATACACCTCAATAATGAAATGCTGACCGATTTCAAAGAGCTTGCAGATTCCGTCAACGAAGCTGTCATAGCTCTCGCCCGGCAAGCCGAGAATAAGCTCGGAATAAACCTGCAAATTCTCCTCGTGATAAACCCCGAAGCTGCTCTGAAAGCGTTCAAGAGACATATTTTTTCTGCCGATGTTTTCAAGCACCTGCGGCGAAAGGCTTTGAAGCGATATCGTAGCGCCTGCCCTGTCAATGCCCTTGCGGTTAAAACGGCGAACGATTTCACGCACTCTCTCAAAATTGCCCTTGGAATAGTTGATTCTTACCCTTTCGGGATAGCCGTATTTTTCTTTTGCCGCAACAATTGCATCGGCAATTATCAAATCGTTCGGGCTTATGCCGAAATTGGCGTCAGCTCCCCAGACAAATCTGATTTTGTTTCTGCCGAGCCATTCAATCTCCGCAAGCACCTTTTCAAGAGGAAAGAATCTTGTTTTTTCTTTAAGCAGACCCCAATCGCAATAGGCGCATCTGTTCGGGCATCCTCTGCTTGTTTCAAGAATCGAATTGAACTCAATGCCGGGATATTTTTCCGCAAAGCCGTCAAACCAGCCGTCAAGATAGGGCGATGCATAATCTAAGTTGCAAAGCTGCTTTTCTTCGGTCATAACGCATCCGTTTTCTGAGCGGTAGGCTATATTTGCAACCTCGGAGACATCTCCGCCGTCAAGCGCTTCAAGCAGCGCACCGAAGGTAATTTCTCCCTCGCCGAAGCTGAGATAATCAACCTGAGGATTATTTTCAAGGAACGAAACATTTTTCGGAATGTTGTGACCGCCGAAAACGGTTATGCAATCGGGATATTTCTTCTTGATTTCAGCCGCAAGAGCAAGGTTATATTCGGTGTTCCAGCAATAATTTGAAAAGCCGACAACCTTGGGATTTTCAAGCTCCGAAGCCGTCTTTTCTATATTGCTGCGCAGAAAAATGAATTCCTTGAATTCGTATGCCGAAGCAACCCGGCTGCTGCGCCAGGCATTTGCAACAATTACACCCGCCGTATACGGCAGATAAACGACCTTTGATTCCCCGCCCGAGGAAACATCGACCTGAACAAAATAAACATTTTTGCGCCCCGGCAACTAATCACGACCTTATCACTTAAATATACTAATAAATATAATATCACATACAAATTAAAAGTCAAGCAAGCCGAACACGGCAAAAACCGGTACTGTCCGTACATAGCAAAAAGACGGGGCTGTCGCAATAAGATGAAGAAGCCGTTTTCTTCCGACGACGGCGTATCAAGATACTCCGAGTCGGAAAAAACGGCTAAAAAGGAACAATATAAATCACAATTCTCCAAAAAGAATAAAAGCAACTTATATTACGATACTTAATCTACAATACAAGCTGCTTTTAATCATCCTATTAAATCTGTTCCTTTTGATCTTCGCTTAGTGCGGCAGTCCCATGCTATATTACTTTGTCATTAACTCGCAGATAAGCCTGCTGTGCTCAACGGGGTCGTCTATGCGTCTGCCGCCGATGAGGCAGGCCTCGCCGTAAAGGATTTTTGCGTATTTGCCGAGAGCCTCTTTATCCTCGTTATAAAGCGTTTTGAGCTTTTCTGCAATCGGATGTTCGGCGTTGATTTCAAGCACAAGCTGAGCCTTGACCTGATTATCCTTTGCGCCGGGCATTGAATTGAGAGTTTTTTCCATTTCTAGAGAAATACCGCCCTCGCTCGTCAGGCAAACGGGATGATTTTTCAGCTTGCCCGTGAAACGAACCGAGCTTATCGAATCGCCGATTGCGTTTTTCATTTCTTCAAACATTTCTTTTGCCTGCTCGTTTTCGCTTTCAAGCGCCTTTTTCTCGTCCTCTGTGCCGAGGTCAAGCTCCTCGTCGCAGATATTCATAAACTTTTTGCCCTCATATTCGCCCATCATTTTAAGAGCAAATTCATCGACATATTCGGTCAGATAAAGAACCTCATAGCCCTTTTCTTTGACGGCGTCGCACTGCGGAAGCATTTCAATCTTCTCAACCGTTTCGCCGCATGCATAATAGACAGTGTCCTGACCCTCTTTCATTCTGTCAACATATTCTTTGAGGGTGACATATTTTTTCTCGTTTGATGAAATGAACATCAGCAGATCTTTCAGCTCGTCCTTGTGTGCGCCGTAGTCGCTGTAAACACCGAATTTAAGCTGAATTCCGAAGGTCTTGAAGAACTCCTCATAGGCTTCACGCTCGTTTTTGAGCATTTTATCAAGCTCGGTTCTGATTTTCTTTTCAATGGTTTTTGCAATGAGCTTCAACTGCCTGTCATGCTGAAGCATTTCACGGGAGATATTCAGCGAAAGATCCTCGCTGTCAACAAGTCCCTTGACAAAGCTGAAATAATCCGGCAGCAAATCGCCGCATTTTTCCATTATCAGAACGCCCTTTGAATAGAGCTGAAGTCCCTTTTCATAGTCCTTGGTATAATAGTCAAACGGAGCATGCTTGGGAATAAACATCAGGGCATGATAAGTTGCCTGACCCTCAACGCTGGTGTGGATAACCTTTGCGGGATCTTCAAAATCATAATATTTTTCTTTATAGAAGCTGTTGTATTCCTCGGGCTTTATTTCGGAGCGGTTCTTCTTCCAGAGCGGAATTCTGCTGTTGAGAGTGCGAAGCTCGGTAACATCCTCATATTCGCCGTCTTTGCCCTCAACGGGCTTGCTCGTTGTGAACTCCATCTGAATCGGGTGGCGGATATAGTCGGAATACTTCTTGACAAGTTGGCTTATTTTGTACTGATCGAGAAATTCGCTGTAGCATTCGTCCTCAGTGTCATCCTTCAGGTGCATGGTGACGGTTGTTCCGAAGCTCTCCTTTTCGCAGGGCTCGATTGTGTAGCCCGATGCGCCGCTCGATTTCCAGCGGAACGCCTGATCGCTGCCGAAAGCCTTTGTCTCAACGGTAACCTTATCGCTGACCATGAATGCCGAATAGAACCCGACGCCGAACTGACCGATAATATCAACATCCTCGGTTTTTTCGTTTTCATTTTTGAAAGCGAGCGAACCGCTCTTTGCAATCGTGCCGAGGTTGCTGTCAAGCTCCTCCTCTGTCATTCCGCAGCCGTTATCGATAACTCTGATGATGCCGTTATCCTTGTCAAGCTCAATGCGGATAACAAAATCGTCGGCATTAAGACCGACCGACGGATCGGTCAGCGAGCGGAAATAAAGCTTATCCAAAGCGTCCGAAGCGTTTGAAATGATCTCACGCAGGAATATCTCCTTGTGGGTATAGATCGAATTGATCATCATATCAAGGAGCTTTTTGGATTCTGACTTAAACTGTTTTGTGCGCATTTTTACATCACCTGTTCGTTAAAAATTTCTACGAGAGTCAGTATACTACTTTCAGAACCAAATACTGTTAACAAAATTTGAATAAACTGTAAAAATTAGCACTCGATTGTTAAGAGTGCCAATTCTTTTTCTTTGAACGCATAATATAAATCTTGAATTAGTCGGCGGCGTCTGATATAATTAGGGTAACGGTAATAATCCGAACCACGGTTTCTCGTGGCAGATTTGCCCTTACTCATCGTTAAAATACTCGTTAATCCGAAAGGATTAACTGCGTTTTATGCCTCGATTAA
>JBJEQD010000129.1:0-5004 GCA_051881575.1 Acutalibacteraceae bacterium
TGCTCACCTCAGTTTGAGATATGGTGGTTTCGGCAGTTTCGTCTGCGGCGGAGGTTTGGCTCTCTGCGGCGGCTGAAACGGAATCGGATGCCGCCACGACGGGGGAGAACATTATGCCTGCCATGGCGAGAGACAGCCTGCCGGCGCTGTGGCTGAAGCAAATCGCCGCCGTCAGCGCAACGGATACGATAAAAGTTAATATTTCAAGATGCTTGTCTTTTTCCGTGTTGTTTTTCATTGCAAAGCTCCTTTCACATAATATATTTATATGATTGCTTTGCGGATTTAATGGTTACAAATTGTAACATTTTAAGGGCGCTTTGTAACTGTTTTGTATTTATATTGTAATTTAAAAGGGTGGTTTTGAGCCGAGAATTAATGTATAATGGACACATAGCAAGAGTAAAACTTTAATTTGGCCGCTCGGCAGAATAGTGCCTCTGCATTGCGGCTCCCCAATTCCATCCTTTCAAAATAATAATTAAGTCGAAAAAGGGCAGCTTCACAGAAAAGAGGAAGCTGCCCTCGGCTTTTAATGTGCCGGAAGAAAAAATATGGCGAACTCCGGCTGTGACCGATTTATAATATGAAAAATGAAGTGTGCCTGCGGCGCTTGACGGTAGGGGCGACCCTGTGTGGTCGCCCGCTTTTCGCTGATTTTTGGGGATAATGTAATTAATCGCCGATTAACCAATCCTCCGTCACGGCTAAACGCCGTGCCACGCTGACAGCGCCGTCCCCCTTTGTCTGCTTCGCAGACATTTCCCCCACACTGTGGGGGAATCGACCTTTGCCAAAGGAGGCTAACGAAACAGCAACCCATTGCTTGGGCTCCTTAGAAAAGGAGCTGCCCGTAGGGCTGAGGATTGATAAGGCAAAATATGAATTAAAAGTTTCCCCACAAGATACCGTAGGGAACGCCGTCCTCAGCGTTCCGTGGGATTTGATGCGTTTTCACGGACAGCCGCAAGGGCTGTCCCTACGGGTTATTTTTTAATTGTCAATTTGTAGGGGACGATGCCCACATCGTCCCAAATCCGGTTGCTTGTTTTTCGCCTGCGGCGAATTGGTTCGTCGGGGACGCCGAACCCTACGGATTTTACCGTAAGCCGTTCATATTTCCCGGAACGCTGAGGACAGCGTTCCCTACGAGGAAATTGTGTTGATGCCGAACGTTTTCCGGCGGGAGAACACAGCAACCCGTTCCAAACAAAATAGAAAATTTCAGAAATACGGAGATAAATAATGAGTAATTTAGAAAAAATGGCGGATTTCTTTGCATCCAGAGTTGAATCGTATGACGAGCATATGCTTTCGGAAGTCGAGGGATGCAGAGAGGGCTATGAAAAAATGGCACTGCTTGTGCCGAAAACAGCAAAGCATCTGCTTGATTTAGGCTGCGGAACGGGTCTTGAGCTTGACGAAATATTAAAGCTTATGCCCGATATTGATATAACGGGTGTTGATTTAACGCAGGAAATGCTTGATAAGCTGAAAGAAAAACACCCCGACAAAAGCATTAACCTGATTTGCGGCGATTATTTCAAGGTCAGTTTCGGCTAGGAAAAATTCGATTGCGCCGTGTCGTTTCAGACGATGCATCATTTTGCTCCGGAAAAGAAGCGGGAGCTGTATAAGAAAATCAACGATGCTCTTGCGCCCGGTGGCTTATATATCGAATGCGACTATATGGTTAAAACTCAGGAAGAACAGGATTTTTATTTTGCCGAATGTGAGCGTATGCGCCGTGAGCAGAATATACACGACAGCGAGTTTTGCCATTATGACACTCCGTGTAGTGTTGAAAACCAAATCGGATTATTAAAATCGGCAGGCTTTTCAAGCGTTGAGAAAGTTTTTGAAATTGAAAACACTGTAATGCTTGTTTCCCGAAAATAACAAAAAATCCCGTACTCTCAATTGAGAATACGGGATTAATTATTTCATGGAATTATTTCAGGTCGCCGCCGACCGAGCCATCCCATGTGTCAACATGCTGAGCTTTCATTTCTTCCTCGTCAAACCAGCGGGTTGTTACAGCCTTGGTTTCGGTGTAGAAACGGAAGCCGTCTTTGCCAAGGCAATGAAGATCGCCGAAGAATGACTGCTTGTGACCTGTAAACGGGAAAATTCCGACGGGAACGGGGATGCCGACATTAACGCCGACCATGCCGCCGTCTGTTCTCTTTGCAAACTCTCTTGCGTAGTAGCCGCTCTGAGTGAAGATAACAGAACCGTTAGCGAACGGATTGCTGTTCATTATTTTAAGACCTTCTTCAAAGTCCTTGACTCTCTTGATGCAGAGAACGGGTCCGAAAATCTCTCTTGTGCCGATTGTCATATCCTCGGTAACATGGTCGAAGATAGTCGGGCCGACATAGAAGCCGTTTTCATAGCCGGGAACAACGGGATTTCTGCCGTCGAGAACAAGCTCTGCGCCCTCCTCGATGCCTTTTTCAATCCAATTGAGAATTGACTGCTTGTGAGCGGCTGAAACAACGGGGCCGAGGGTTGACTCCTTGTCGTATGCAGGACCGAGCTTCAGCTCTTTTGCGAATTTAACAAGATAGCCGACAAGCTCATCGGCAATGCTTTCCTGAGCAACGATAACGGGCAGAGCCATGCAGCGTTCGCCTGCACAGCCGAATGAGGAGTTGATGATTCCTCTTGCGCTTCTTTCAAGTGCGGCGTCCTCAAGAACAAGGCCGTGGTTCTTGGCTTCGCAAAGGCACTGAACTCTCTTGCCGTTTGCGGCTGCTCTTGAATAGATGTGGAGGCCGACGCTTGTTGAGCCGACAAAGGTGATGCCCTTAATATCGGGATGATCAAGGAAGATTTCAGCTTCGTTTCTTGAACAGGTGACTATGTTGATAACGCCGTCGGGCAGACCTGCTTCCTGCCAGAGCTCTGCAAGTCTCATGCAGGTCATCGGGGTCATTGAAGCAGCTTTAAGTACGATTGTGTTGCCGCATGCAATGCAGAGCGGAGACATCCAGCCCATGGGAATCATGCCGGGGAAATTAAAGGGAACGATGCCGGCAAAAACGCCGACAGGCTCTCTGTAAAGGGTTGTGTCATAGCCTGAGGAGGTGTCACGGGTGCTTTCACCCATAAGAAGCGAGGGTGCGGAGCATGCAAGCTCAACGGGTTCTTTAACCTTGAGAATATCGCCCTTTGCTTCGCTCCATACCTTGCCGTGTTCGGTGGCGCAGATTTCGGTCAGTTCGTCCATATGGGCTTCAAGAAGCTCACGGAACTTGAAAACAACCTGAACCCTTTTCATAACCGGAACATTTGACCAGCTCTTGAAAGCCTCTTTTGCGCATGCAATTGCGTGGTTAACTTCTTCTTTTGTGCAGCAGGGGGTCTGAGCGATAACTTCGCCGGTGCTGGGATTATAAACATCCATGTATTTTTCGCAGGATGAATCAAGCCATTTGCCGCCGGCAAAATATTTGAGTTTTTTAACAGCCATATTTTACACTCCTTGGATACTTATTCGATTAATTTTATAACTTTTGTTCGGATATGTCAATAGTTTTCATCTTTCGAGCCGCTTAAAACATTTCATCTTTCGAGCCGCTTAAAATCAAGATATTTCAGCACGGCGTAATAAAGCATGACGAGAGCGGCGCTGATGAGCAGCCCGCCGAGAATGTCGGTGAACCAATGAACGCCCGAAAGAAGTCTGCCGATAACGGTAACGGCCGCAATTCCTATGCAGACCCACTGAGCGATTCCGGCGGCTTTTTTGTCGGCTATTCTGCGCTTTAACTGCATGGCGGCGGTCGCCATGATACAGACGGTCAGAACCGTGTGAGAGGACGGGAAAGACGCTTCAAGCCCCGAATCGAGAATAACGGGTCTGTAGTTGATAACAACGACCTCAAAAAGAGCGTAAACTGCGGCAACGAGAACATAAAACCCGCCGAGTGCAATCAGACTCATGTCAACCTTTTTGATGCTTTTCCGCTTTATGAGCTGATAAACGCCGAGAGCGCCGAAAGCGAGAGCAACGAGAATTGCAAGGTAGCCGAGCAGTTCGGTCAGCTTATACCAAAATGTGCTTTCGCCCAAAAGCTTGAACATAAACCCGTTAAGTGATGCAAGGCCGATTTCCGAGCCCATCGGGCCTATCTTCTTGACATCCGCAGTTTTGACAAGCAGAATCAACAGCAAAAACAGCGCCGCAGGGATTCCGCTGAATATGAAATTTTTCTTGAGCTTTTCAGGCATTTTTATCCCCCTCAATAAATTTTTCTATATTATACCACTTATCAGCCGTGTTTTCAATTTGATTTTCTTACATAAGAGTTAAAAATAATTACAGCTTTGTAATAAGGATTGACTTTTTTGTCAAATTATATTAATTTTAAAGAGGAAATTATTCCAAATTAAAAATCCGAGGAGGAAAAGATATGAGAGTTAAAATCAAAAAAGCAGTTTCCGTTCTGACGGTAATTGCACTGCTGCTTTGCCCGATTTCGGCATTTGCGGCGCAGTATCAGGGAACAATCAAGTGGTATTATGACTGCGGAGAAGATGATGACTGTTATGATGAGCTGCCTTATTACGGCGAACTCACCATCGGCAAAACCACGGTTGAAGCTCCCGAAAGCGATGATCAGGGCGAAAGCGAATATGTTTTCAAAATGACTGCTCAGGAGGCGGGCTGGTATTATTTTGATTATAATGCCGACAGCTTCTGGCTCAGCACTCAGAAGGAAATCCGTGATGACGGAATGCCTTTGGACTATTCGGACGGTGACAGCTTTTTGGTTTATGAGAAGGGCGACAGCTCACAGTCAATCACGGGTACCGTTCTCCGCCTTGACGCAGGGGAAGTGTGCTATCTTGATTTCTATTACGGCGAAAATACTTTTACTGTCAATATTGAATATCTCGGCGAAATGACCGATGTTGTTCCCGATCAGGGAATGCTTGATAATCTCGTGCCTGATTCGGATTTCTATATTGATGAAGATTATAATTATGTTTATTTTA
>JBJEQD010000130.1:0-4996 GCA_051881575.1 Acutalibacteraceae bacterium
CATATGGGTTATAGGTTGGTATCTGAGAGAAATTGGCCTATAATCTTTTTTTGCCCGAAATTGTGATTTGTTTCTGTCATAATTCCGATGATGTAAATTATTTTTTCAAATAGCCCAAAATTTACATTTTATAGAAAATGCACAATTTATGGCAATTTCTTTTGTAAAACATGCAGAAAATTTCTTGCTTGCAAATAAAAACTTGAAAAATCCCTGAAAATGGCATATAATATGAGACATAGTGTCACAATTATTATTTAAGGAGTTGTATCAATCATGTTCAGAGTTGAAAAATCCGGGCAGATGAATGAGGAGGACGGCGACGGCATAATATGTCTTTTTTCAGATGAAAGCTTTATATGCGATCTTGCTCTCAGTCAGGAATCGGCTGAGCGCTTTGCGGACTGCTTAAATGCAAATTCCGTTGAGCTCGTTCATGTTAACGATATTATTGAGGATTTTTTCTACTCATAAAAATTTTGTTATCAAAATATATGCTTAATTTCGTCTCTGACGGCAGCAGCCGTTTGGAGGCGATTTTATTTTTATAACTAATATACTTAATTAAAATTTATATATATTTATTGAAAAACCTTGCAATCTTTTGTCCTGAATGTTATACTTAAATGATTGAAAGGAATGATTGCCCTTGAAACGCAAAAAATGGGAGGTAACAAAAGGCAACAAAGATCTTGCCGCTCAGATAGCGCAGGAGCTCAGCGTTGACCCTCTTGCAGCTCTGCTTGTTACCTCCGCAGGTTTTGAAAATATAGATGAAATCAGCGATTTTTTTGATTCCGACGCTCCTCTGCGTCTTTCTCCGCTTTCGATTGCGGATATGAGCAAGGCGGCAGAAAGAATAAACAGAGCGATTGACAGCTTTGAGCTTATCTGCGTTTTCGGCGATTATGACGCTGACGGCGTGACCGCAACCGCCCTGCTTTATTCATATCTTGAAACAAGAGAAGCTAATGTTATAAGATATATTCCCGACAGACTGACCGAGGGCTACGGCTTGAACATTGCGGCGGTTGAAAAGCTTGCGGAAATGGGCGTTAAGCTTATAGTTACGGTTGACAACGGTGTTTCGGCAATCAATGAGGCTGTCAGGGTAAAAGAGCTCGGCATGGAGCTTATTGTTACGGATCATCACAAGGTCGGCGGCGAATTGCCTCAGGCTTATGCCGTTGTTGACCCTCACAGAGACGATTGCCCGAGCAATTTCAAAGAAATGTCGGGAGTCGGCGTTGCGTTTAAGCTTGCCTGCGCTCTTGAGGGCGATGACGGTAACATTCTTATTGAGGAATACGGCGATCTTGTTGCTCTCGGAACAATCGGCGATGTCGTATCCCTGACCGGCGAGAACAGAGTTATGGTTCGCAAGGGAATACGGCTGATAAACGACAATCCGAGACCGGGCATCAGCGCTCTTATGGATATTGCGGGAGTCGGCGACAAGGTGTTTTCCGCTCAGACGGCGGCATTCACGGTTTGCCCGAGGATAAATGCGGCAGGCAGAATGGGTTCCGCTCAAAAGGCTTTGGAACTGCTTCTCTGCGAGGATGATGAGCTTGCATCTCAGCTTGCCGATGAGATAAACGCCATGAACATTCAAAGACAGGCGACCGAAACCGAAATGTTCTCTCAGGCAACGGCGATTCTTTCGGCAGATCCTTCAATGCTTAACGATAAAATCCTTGTTATTGACGGAGAAAACTGGCATCAGGGGGTTATCGGCATTGTTGCGGCGAGGATAACCGAACGCTACGGCAGACCGAGCATTATTATTTCAAGAGACGGCGAAGCAGCAAAGGGCTCGTGCCGAAGCATTGAGGGCTTTTCGATTTATGATGCTCTTGAAGCGGTTTCGGACTGTATTGACCATTTCGGCGGTCACACTCTTGCGGCGGGTTTGAGCCTTGATTCTTCACGCATTCCCGAGTTCCGAAGAAGAATTAACGAATATGCCGCCTATATCGATATGCCTTTTGCGGTTCAGAGAATTGATTGCAGACTGCTCCCAACCTCAATCAGTCTTGACATTCTTTCCGCTGTCAGCCTGCTTGAACCGTTCGGCTCGGGCAATCCTCAGCCCTGCTTCGGGCTTTTCGGAGTGCGTATTGATGAAATTGCTTCCGTTTCGGACGGCAAGCATATCCGAATGATAATTTCAAAAAACGGAGCGAGAACGGGCGTTGTATTTTTCGGCATGTCTGAGAAACGCTTTCCGTTTGAAAAAGGCGACATAGTTGACCTTGCGGTTAATCTTGATAAAAATGTTTATAACGGTGAAACGAGAGTATCCGTAATTGTCCGGGGAATTAGACCGTCAAATACGGACGAAGAAAAGGTGCTTTCCGCTATAAGACTTTTTGATAAATTTTCAAGAAACGAAAAGCTTACTTCGGAGCAGGCAAAGCGTCTTTTGCCCGAGCGCAAGCTTCAGGTTGATGTGTTCAAGAGCATCAAATCCAAACCGCTCAAAGACAGATACTGCGAAGCGCTGTGCATGAGGCTCGGAGACGACGGAGAAAATCTTGCCGCAATAATCGCATCGGTTGAAATAATGCTTGAAATGGGCGTTCTTGCGGCAAACTATGATGATATGATTTATGTTCCCGAGAATCCTGACAAAGTCAATCTTGAGGATTCGGAAATAATGAAAAAAATCAGGAACTTAACGGGTGGATAACATGAAAGACTTTAAAAAGACAAGTATATGCAAGGGCGATACTCCCGACGAGTGTCTGGAAAGTCTGATTGAGCTTGTAAAGGAGAATTTCTCCGAAAAAGAGATAAGCGATATCAGACGGGCTTACGCTATCGCAAGCTCAGCCCATAACGGGCAAAAGCGCCTTTCGGGCGAGCCTTATATCATGCATCCTCTGAGCGTTGCGGCGATTCTTGCAAGTCTCGGAATGGACAGCGCATCGATAATTGCCGCCATTCTTCACGACACCGTTGAGGATACAAAGCTCACGAACGAGGAAGTTAAAAAAGAATTCGGCGAAACGATTGCAGAGCTTGTCGAGGGCGTAACCAAGATAGGCAAAGTTCCTTTGCAGACAAAAGAGGAACAGCAGGCGGAGAATATCAGAAAAATGCTCCTTGCAATGTCGAGAGACATCAGAGTTATCATTATCAAACTTGCCGACAGACTTCACAACATGAGAACGCTCATGTTCAAGCCCGAAAACAGGCGCAGAGAAATTGCGCTTGAAACAATTGAAATATATGCTCCGATTGCTCACCGTTTAGGTATCAGAGCGATAAAAGAGGAGCTTGAAGATCTTTCAATCAGCTATCTTGACCCCGTTGCCTACAAAGATATAGAAGATTCGCTTGAAAGACAGAGCAAATCGAGAAACGAGTTTCTTGCCGAGATAAAGGCGAGAATTGAGGAAAGAATAAAATCCGTTGTTTCAGGCGCTCAGGTCAGCGGCAGAATCAAATCGGTTCACGGCATATACCGCAAAATGTATATGCAGAATAAGAATTTTGACCAGATTTATGATATATACGCCGTCAGAATAATTGTTGATACCGTTATTGACTGCTATAACTGCCTCGGCGTAATCCATGACATGTTTAAGCCCATTCCCGGCAGATTCAAGGATTATATTTCAACTCCCAAGCCGAATATGTATCAGTCGCTTCACACAACGGTTCTCGGCAAGGAGGGTATACCCTTTGAGGTTCAGATAAGAACATGGGAAATGCACCACACGGCTGAATACGGTATTGCGGCGCATTGGAAATACAAGCTCGGCATCAACGGCACGGCAAAGTTCGAGGAACGCCTTGCGTGGATAAGACAGCTTCTTGAAAATCAGAGCGATAACGAAGATGTTGAGGATATAGTTTCAACCATTAAGAGCGACCTTGTTCCCGAAGAAGTCTTTGTGTTCACTCCCAAAGGCGATGTTTTCAGCCTGCCCTCGGGCGCAACGGTTATTGACTTTGCCTATGCGATTCATTCCGCAGTCGGCAACAAAATGGTCGGCGCAAAGGTTGACGGAAAAATAGTATCGCTTGATTATCAGGTTAAAACCGGTGAAATCATTGAAATCTTAACTTCGTCCGCTCAGGGCAAAGGCCCGAGCAGAGACTGGCTGTCAATCGTTAAAACCAGCCAGGCGAGAAGCAAGATCAGGCAATGGTTCAAGAAGGAATGCAGAGATGAAAACATTGCCGAAGGCAAGGCTCAGGTTGAAAAGGAATTCCGCAGAAACTTTATTCGTCTGAGCGAAGCGGAATACCATGAATTTATCGGTAAGGTTGCCGAAAAACAGCATTGTAAGGATGAGGACGATTTCTATGCCGCAATCGGTTACGGCGGAATCTCTCTTATCCGTCTCATGCCCAAAATAAAAGAGGAATACGGCAAGATGAGCAAGTCTGAGCAGCCTGCTCTGACAATCACTCCGCCAAAGAAGAAAACCAAGAGCAACGAGGGAATCATAGTTGAGGGCATCGACAACTGCCTTGTCAAGTTCTCACGCTGCTGCAATCCTCTGCCGGGCGATGAAATAATCGGCTTTATAACAAGAGGTCACGGCGTTTCGATTCATACCCGCAAATGCCCCAATGTTCCTGCCGACCTTAGCAAATCGGGCGAGCCCGAACGCTGGGTCACGGCTTATTGGGATAACGATATCAGAGAAGATTTCAAGTGCACGCTTCAGCTTTACTGCCTTAACAGAATCGGAATGCTTGCCGATGTTTCAAGTCTGCTTGCAGGCATGAGGATAATGATTAACGACATCAGCACAAGAAACACCAAGGACGGCAGAACCTCGATTTATGTTACCGTTTCGGTCAATGGCGTTGAACACCTCAATTCGCTCGTTGCGAAGCTTTCAAAAATTGACGGCGTTCTGAGCATTGAAAGAAGCGGAGTGTAATGAGCCTGCCGAGCAGAAAGCCGAACAGGCTGAAAGCAAATGAAGAAATGAAGTGTGCCTGCGGCACATGAAGTTTTTGCATTCGCAAAAAT
>JBJEQD010000131.1:0-4964 GCA_051881575.1 Acutalibacteraceae bacterium
CGCTGCTTACGATGCAAACGGCAACGAAATCGATGCTCTGCCTTATACAATAACAAAGACTCTTAACGGCGTTACCGCAACGATTCCCAAGGCTGCTCTTGATATAATTGCTTCATGGGGTGCTGCTACCATTAACTCTTATTTCCCGATCGGTATGGAGACAGACACAACCCTTGAGCAGTTTGCCGGAGAATTCCTTCTTTGGGGCGTTACCGAATACATGCCCATCCTTTCCGGTACAGAAGATTCATCAACCGGATCAATGACCGGCGCAGGTGTTTGGAAAGATGTTCTGAATGTTTATATCAACGCAGTTTATTCCAACTTCTCAACCCGTACCTATAAAGAGAATGCAAACTTCGATGCAGTTTATGATCTTATCGATGATACTCTGTTCACCTTGATTCCCGCTTCATGGATTCCCAGCTGCTCCGGTTCATTCGACCTGGTTAACAGCATGCTCTTTGAGACAATCTCGAATTTCGACCTTCAGGGAATTCTCGGCATTCTCTCGGTTAACAACAGCGCAGACGCAGAGCTCGGATTGCCTGTAATGACGGTTCTTCTGAGAGTTATTGACCGCGTTCTTGCAATTGTATTCAACGATAACGGCTTGCTTCTTCCCGTGGGCAGAGCTCATGTTACAAGAGACCAGAAGCTCACAAGCATAACAACGCTCGGCGGTTTGCTTGACGCTACAGGCACAAGCGCTTCTCTTCCCACTTTGCTTTATAATATTATTGACTACTTCCACACCTACCAGACCGAAATTCTCGGAACGGCTCTTCCTCTCCTTGTTGCTCAGAGCTACGAGAGACCCTATGATGAAGCATATCTCGGCTCTAAGGGTATCACGACATACAAGGTTGCTGACCTTGACACCTATATTAATTATTTCACCGACAACATCAACGCTGAGGTTGTTACCGTTCTTGACAACAAGGACGATGCAAAAGCAGCGGTTGACGGCAACACTCAGGCGGTTAAGACCCTTGACGGTTCTAAGTATGAGCTCAGACTCAGCAACGGCACCGTTTACGGAACCTATGCAACTCTTGAAGAAGCAATGGCAGTTCAGGATGTTCTTAAAGATGCTTACTATGTTGAAAATGTTGTTGATGAAACAACAACTACCTACACGATTTATGCCCGTAAATCATATATGACTTCTGCAACCGCAGCAGCGGCAAACGACGCAGACGGCGAAACATGGGGCGAATACAACACCTATAGCGGATTCAAGAAAGCAACGCTCACAAACAGGACAGAATCCAATCCGCTTGTTTCCTACGATTCAGCTTACAGATTCTACGGCTACGAAGATTTCGGTTCTGCAAGCTATGTTTACAGAAATGTTAAGACAGCCCGTCAGGATGCAGAAACCTTTGTCAGCACCTATAAGAGCTTTGCAACAAGCGATCTTCCCGCTGCATATCATGAATGGATGATGTTCTCAATCAACGGCAGACTTAAAGCGGCTGACCTTTATGACTCCAACGATGACGGCAGAAGCGTTCTTTCTGATACCGACAGCGACTATGTTGCTTCAACCGATACAGATCCCGGTTATCCCGTTGACGGAACACCCGGCGTTCCCGAAGCAATGTATCCGTTCTCAACAACCGATGCAACTACATTCACCTATTATGATAATAAGATCGGTGAGAACATTACCGTTTATATGAACAGCTTCACTCCCGCAGGCTTTGAGCAGCTTGCTCTTGCGCTTGAATATGCAAGCGATTCAAACAACGATGTTACGCTTTCAGTCAGAGAAACTGAAGCACTTGTCAGACTTGCCATTAATTCACTTGTTTTCGATATCACTCCCAAGACAAATGATGACGGCACAGAGTATTATAATGAAGGATCAATTCAGTGGGACGGTCTCTCTGAAGCTCAGATTTTCCTGATTGACTCATTCTGCTCATCAAACGGTTATACCCACGAGACAGTAACGGCAGAAGACGGCACTGTTACCCATGTTATCAAGCACAAGGCTTTCGCACTTCTTGACAGCAGCTTTAGCCTTGGCTTAGCAAACCTTTCGTCAACTCCCGTTACCGATATTTCTTCAATCAAGGCTAAGACCATGAACTCGATTACAGATGAAGATGAGCGTACTCTTACCGTTCATAAAGCATATGCTGACTATATTAATGCTCTCACGGCAAACAGAAGAAGCCTTTACAATAAGATTGACTATATCAGCTATCGCTACGAGGTTGCCGAAGCCAACAGATCAAAGGCTGTTGACACAACGATGCTCAGCTGGGCATTGAATCACTATGCAGATACCTACAAGGATTCAGAATCCGGTCTCCGTAACCTCAGATACACCGGTAATGTTGATGAAACAACCGGCAAGGCTGAGCGTGTAAAGGTTTACACAACGACCTCCTATGCTAAGTTCAGAAATGCTTATGACTTCGCTCAGTCAGTATTTGACGCAGCTAAGGCATCGGTTCAGGCAGAGGACCAGTTAACTCAGTCATTGGTAACCGCAGCATATATGGGTATCATTGATGCGTGGAGACAGCTCAAACCCTTCGAGGGCTTCGCAGATTGGACTCAGCTTAATGCTTATATCGCTCTTGCTCAGGAAATTCTCGATGATCCCAACAAGGATGACCCCGTTCTTGGCTATGAGTCAGGTCTTGATGTTCTTGAGACCTCCCTTGATAACGCACTCTATCTGAAATCAGACAGTGAAAACATCGACAGCGAGCGTCAGACAGAAATCGACGCTAACGCAGCTGCCCTTAAACAGGCAATCGGACTTCTTGTTTACAAGAGCGTTCCTAAGGTTATTCCTTCAGAATCAGGCGAAACCGAAGGAATCAGCACTGTTGAGATTAAGAATGAGAATAACTACATTATCGGTCATATCATCGGCTTAACAGAAGGCGTCGGTATCAACGAAGCATTTAATGAGGATCTTATTACCGTCGTTGGTATGAGAGAAGACTCAGGCTCAGGTACTGAAGTCGTTAAGGCAAGATCCGGTCACGGCTACGGCACAGGCGCTTACTATATGGGTAAGGTTGCAAACCAGGATAGATTCAGATATTATGCTGTTCTCTACGGTGATATCAACGGCGATACCCGTATCGACGGTACCGATGCTTCAGCACTTGAACTCTATATCCTCCAGGGTAAGAACAACACCAGCGGTATGGGTTATGCAAGAAGCGAGGCCGGCGACATCAACCGTGACGGTGCAGTCGATCCTCAGGATGTTCAGAGCGTTATCGACCACTACACCCTCAAGGAGTCAATTGATCAGAAAGCCCACAGCTAACTGATTTAACGGCAAATGTGTTTAACCGATAACTCAAATCATTGAGTAACAATTTACGCCCCGAATTCCAAGCGGAATTCGGGGCGTTTTTGGCTTTTGTTTCAGGTGTTTTTAAATAATAGTGCCGAGAAGAACAAAAAAGTCAAAGAAAGAATTAAAAGGTTTAGGGTAGGGCGGGGGCTTGCTCCCGCCGTCAGTTTGTCATACCTTATCTGTTGAAAAATAACGCTTTTTCGTAGGGAACGCTGTCCTCAGCGTTCCGGAAATCAATAATAAATCAATTTATCCGTACCTTTCCAATCCTCAGCCCTACGGGCAGCTCCTTTGCCAAAAGGAGCCTAAACAATAGGTTGCTTCTTCATTGGCCTCCTTAGAAAAGGAGGTGGCACGGCGTAAGCCGTGACGGAGGATTGATAAACTGACTGATAAACGATACTATCTGCAAAAATACAAAATTCCGTAGGGAACGTTGTCCACAGCGTTACGAAAAAACAGCTCTGTTTTATGCGGGACGGGCAACCCGTCCCCTACGGTTGCCGCCTGAAAGCGCCCGGAATATCCGTTCTCCGATTTGGTAATTATCGGGCAAATTTTGAAGGAAAAATCTGCCTGTCCTGCAAAATTCATTCACTATGTTATGCGGTTTATACTGCATAATTTTATATCAAAATGTCAATAACATGACTTGTAAAGTGGATAACTTTACTATTTTAATGCCAAATAATAAAAATAAAGTGCGGTTATCCACTTTTTCCACAGAGTTATCCACATCTGAAAGTAAAAAGACTTTACAGCGAAAAGCTGTAAAGTCTTTTATCTTTACTGCATATATTCATGTATATTCAACTGCATATTTTAAACTTAAATTTTGTGCTTGCAGGAATACTTTCAAAACGCTCTTTTTCCCTTTACAAAAACGGCTTTTATCTGCTGAAAATCCGATGTCAAAATGACAAGATCTGCGTTTTTTCCTTCCTCAATACTGCCTGTGATTTTGTCTGCGCCAATAGCTTTTGCGGGGTTGATTGTTACCGATTTTATCGCCTGCCTGAGCGGAATGCCGAATGACAGCAGATTCTTGAATTCTTCAAAAAGATTTGTGCAGCTTCCTGCGAGTGTTCCGTCAGGCAGTCTTGCGGCATCGGTCTTGATAACCCGCTGACCGCCCAAGGTGTATTCGCCCTCAAACAGACCTGCCGCCATCATGGCGTCGCTGATAACAACCGTTCTGTCTTCGCCGAGAAGCTTAAATGCAATTCTCAGCGTTGCAGGGCAGATATGTATTCCGTCGCAGATCAGTTCTGCTCTGACACTATCGCTGTCAAAAACCGCTCCGACCGTTCCGGGCTCTCTTGAGCCGAGTCCGTTCATGGCGTTAAAAAGGTGAGTGGCGTGCGTGATACCCTTTTCAAAGCCTGCCTTTGCCTGAGCATAGTTTGCCGCTGTGTGAGCCGCAGAAACCGTACAAACCTTTGAAGCTTTTTCAATAAATTCATCTGCTCCGGGTTGTTCGGGAGCAATGTCAACAAGCTTTACGGGGCAAATATCGTTTAGCTCGGTGAAAAGCTCAAAATTCGGTTTGAGAATATGCTCCTCTGCCTGAGCGCCTTTTTTCTCGGGAGATATAAACGGACCCTCCATGTTGATGCCGTGAATATATGCG
>JBJEQD010000132.1:0-4958 GCA_051881575.1 Acutalibacteraceae bacterium
AACCTGCATGACCTCTGAAGGTTCTTGTAGGTGCAAATTCACCGAGCTTGTGACCGACCATATCTTCCGTTACATAAACGGGAACATGCTTGCGTCCGTCGTGAACAGCAAATGTGTGGCCGACAAAGTCGGGGAAGATTGTGGAGCTGCGGCTCCATGTCTTGAGAACCTGCTTCTCGCCGTTCTCGTTCATCTTCTGAACTCTTTCGAGCAGTTTAGGCTGCACAAAGGGTCCTTTTTTAACGCTTCTGCCCATTATTATCTGCTCCTTTCACTTACTTGTCGTTACGACGCTTTACGATAAGCTTGTCGGACGGTTTCTTGGTGTTTCTGGTCTTGTAACCGAGAGCGGGCTTGCCCCAAGGGGTAACAGGACCGGGTCTGCCGATGGGAGCCTTGCCTTCACCACCGCCGTGGGGGTGATCGCAGGGGTTCATGACGGAACCACGAACCGTAGGTCTCCAGCCCATGTGACGCTTACGGCCGGCCTTACCGACTTTGACATTCTCATGGTCAAGATTGCCAACGCCGCCGATGGTTGCCATGCAGTCAGCAGAAACATTGCGAAGCTCGCCCGAGGGGAGTCTGAGAAGGGCATAGCCGTTCTCTTTAGCCATAAGCTGAGCGGAGTTGCCTGCTGCTCTTGCGAGCTGGCCGCCTCTGCCGGGATAAAGCTCAATGTTGTGAATAACGGTACCAACGGGGATGCTTGTAAGAGGAAGGGCGTTACCTGCCTTGATGTCGGCGTCGGGGCCGGCAATGACAGTGTCGCCTACCTTCAGGCCTGCGGGCTGAAGGATGTATCTCTTTTCGCCGTCTTCATACTGAAGAAGTGCGATGAAAGCTGAGCGGTTGGGATCGTACTCAACGGTCATAACCGTTGCGGGGATGCCGACCTTATCTCTCTTGAAATCGATTATACGATACTTTCTGCGCTGAGCGCCGCCACGATGGCGAACTGTGATTCTTCCGTAGCTGTTGCGTCCGCTCTTCTTTTTAAGAGAAGTCAGCAGGCTTCTTTCGGGAGCGGTCTTTGAAAGCTCAGAAAAATCCGTAACCGACATATTTCGTCTTGCGTTGCCTGTCGGTTTATAAACTCTGATAGACATTTTTCTACACTCTCCTTATAGCGGCTTTGCGGAGCAATGTCAGTCTCCATACTTTACCGCCGGATTTATGGGATATTTGTCTTTGCCGCTTAAATCGACAATGGTGATTACATCATTCCGTCAAAGAACTCAATTGTTTTTGAATCCTCTGTAAGGGTTACGATTGCTTTCTTGCGGGAAGCTGTATAGCCCTCAAAACGGCCATATCTTCTGAGCTTACCGTTAACATTGATGGTGTTAACCTTTGCTACCTTAACGCCGAAAAGCTCCTCAACTGCCTTAGCAATCTCAATCTTGTTGGCGTCCTTGGCAACTTCAAAGGTGTATTTACGATCGGCCATGCCGTCCATGCTGTTCTCGGTGATAACGGGGCGGAGGACAATTTCCTGTGCTAACTTGCTCATGCGTAAACCTCCTCGATCTTGCTTACGGCATCCTTGAGAACAACTACTGTGTCGCAGTTGAGAATGTCATAAACGTTGAGTGTGCTGGCAAGAGTTGTCTTAACGCCGGCAATGTTGCGAGCCGAGCGGTAGATGATGTCATTCTTCTCGGGAAGAACGAAAAGAACCTTCTTGCCGGTTTCAAGTGCGTTAACAACCTTGACCATTTCCTTTGTCTTGATAGCTTCAAGAGTGAGGGAGTCAAGAACTATAAGCTCGCTGTCTGCAACCTTTGCAGAAAGAGCGGACTTGATTGCAAGTCTTCTGACCTTCTTGTTAACATCCTTATGATAGTCACGGGGCTTGGGGCCGTGAGCAATACCGCCGTGATACCACTGCGGAGCTCTTGTTGAACCCTGTCTTGCACGGCCTGTTCCCTTTTGTCTCCAAGGCTTCTTTCCGCCGCCGCTGACTTCTGCTCTGGTAAGAGTAGACTGTGTGCCCTGGCGCTGATTTGCCAGATAGCTGACTACGCAGAGATGCATGGCGGGAATGCTGGGCTCAATGCCGAAAATGCTGTCTGCAAGCTCCATATCGGAAAGCTTCTTACCGGCCATGTCGAAAACTGATACTTTAGGCATTCTTCTCTACTCCTTTCCTTATGCTTTCTTTACTGTGTCACGGATAACAACGATGCCGCCCTTGGGGCCGGGAACGGCGCCCTTGATGGCAAGCAGATTGTTTTCTGCGTCAACTTTAACTATGTCAAGATTCTGGATTGTAACTCTCTCGCAGCCGAGATGACCTGCAAGCTTCTTTCCCTTGTAAACTCTTGAGGGATCGGAGCAAGCGCCCAGAGAACCGGCATGTCTTGCAACAGGACCTGTACCGTGGGACTCTTTAAGTCTTGAGAAATTCCATCTCTTGATTGCACCGGCAGTTCCTTTACCCTTGCTTGTGCCGACAACGTCAACCTTGTCGCCTGCTGCAAAGATGTCTGCCTTGATTACGTCGCCTACATTAACGCTTGCCATATCGTCAAGCTTGAACTCCTTGAGAGTCTTTTTGGGAGCGACATCAGCCTTTGCGAAGTGACCCTTCATGGGCTTGTTCACACGCTGAACCTTTACATCGCCGAAGCCGATCTGAGCTGCTTCATAACCGTCGTTTTCAAGAGTCTTCTTCATAACGACCGTGCAGGGACCTGCTTCAACAACTGTTACGGGAACTACATTTCCCTTTTCATCGAAAATCTGTGTCATACCGATTTTCTTGCCGATGATTGCTTTTTGCATATTGCTTTCCTCCTGTTAGGTTATTGGTTGACCGCTTGGCCAACATGACCTGCATTTGCTGAAATCAAAGCTTGATTTCGATCTCAACGCCTGCGGGAAGCTCAAGACCTGTCAGAGCTTCAACTGTTTTAGCTGAGGGTCTGATAATGTCGATAAGCCTTTTGTGTGTTCTCTGCTCAAACTGCTCACGGCTGTCCTTATACTTATGAACAGCACGGAGGATTGTTACGACTTCCTTCTCTGTGGGAAGGGGTACGGGGCCTGATACCTGAGCGCCTGTTCTTTTAGCGGTCTCAACGATCTTCTCCGCTGCCTTGTCAACAAGGCTGTGGTCGTAGCCTTTGAGTCTGATTCTGATTTTTCCCTTAACTGCCAATGTGAACGCCTCCTTAAAATTTGGCGGGCCGCAAATTCGTGAAAACCGACCCGGGTGTTTCAACCCGTCCGATTTAAAAACCGGAAAAACATATTTCCGGGTAGCTCTCACGCTATGCACATGGGTATCCCACGCAGCGGGCGCCCGGGAATGGCGCACCTCTCCGTTAAGGACACATTTCGCCCGGTTTGAAATCGGACATACTCCGCAGAAATTTCCCGCTTCTGAGAGCGGCCACCTCCTGCATCATCGCATATCAGCATGGTTTCAGATGTTTTCGGGCATAATTACCCCTTTGTCAGAAACCGTGCTTAAGTATAATAACATATAACATATAATAAAGTCAAGCGTTTTTTTAAGTTTTTTCAAAAAAATTTTGCTGTTTAAAATTGCCTGAAAATCAAGCGGTTCAACGCTTTCGGGATTTGTATATTTCTCCTCAAAGCACATATATAAAAGGTATATATAATTATTAAGTCTAATATACAATATAATGTGCCTCGTTTTGCCCGAAACACAATACAGGCGGTTTTCAAAATTTTCTTGCTTATATTTTTAATTTATGGTATTATGATTTTACAAACAGCAATATTTTTTGTATTGAACGCAATTTTTCCTCTCGGGGGCAATAAACAGCCGCTTTCCGGCGGCGGAACGGAGATTATTATGATAGCTTTAGGCAAATGGTCCTGCACGGTCAAAACGATTTTTTTCTCGGGCGAGGTTAAGCTTCACATTTTTGATAACAACGGCAGCTACGGTCTTGAACTGTTGGAGCCGAAAATCGATTTGCCCGATATCACGGTTAAGGAGATAACCGAAAACGGAAACACGGTTGATGTGGTTATTCAGACAAGTATGCTTCTGGGCAAAGACATTGAGCTTCACGCCGAATTTGACGGCGACTTTTTCGGCGGCCATGTCAAAATCCCCGTTATGGGCAAGGTCAAACTGAATAACGGTCATAGAATTGCGGAATAATCAAACAAAAATTAAGCCACGGCTTGCGTTTCAGCGACGCAGACCGTGGCTTTTTATGTAGGGGACGATGCCCACATCGTCTCAAAGGGCGAAAATAACGAACTTTGCTGTATTCACGGTAGGGCGGGGGGACTGTGTGGTCGCCCGCCTGAAAGCAAATGAAGAATGAAGCGTGCCTGCGGCACATGAAGTATTTGCTATCGCAAAAATGAAGTTTGCTTCGCAAATTAAGGATAGGCTCCGCCTATGACCGATTGTAATTGCTCCGCAAAAGCTGATTTTTGAGTGAATAGTGAAGAAGTAAAAGGTAATAGGTTCACGGTAGGGCGGGGGCTTGCTCCCGCCGAATGTCATTTGCCAAAATCGTTGGTATATATGGCTTTTCGTAGGGAACGCTGTCCTCAGCGTTCCGTTGGAATATGAAGTATTTTTACGGACAACCGCAAGTGTTGTCCCTACGATTTGTTTTTCATTTTGTAGGGGACGATGCCCACATCGTCCCAAAGTCATATATGTCATTATTCGCCGTTGTCGAATCGGTTCGTCGGGGACGCCGAACCCTACTAATTTATCGTTAATTTGTGTGTTTTCAGGTGACGACCGTAGGGGACGGGTCGCCCGTCCCGCATAAACCGAGCCTTTTTGCGCTTTCTCGGAACGCTGAGGACAGCGTTCCCTACGAAAAATCGTTATTTTTCAACAGATTCGGCGTTTCAAACAAACGGTGGGAGCAAGCCCCCGCCCTACCGTGAACCTATTACCGAAACTTGTCAAGATTAGTGGACAGAAAGAAGAGTGAAAAAATGGTTAGGAA
>JBJEQD010000133.1:0-23762 GCA_051881575.1 Acutalibacteraceae bacterium
ATTTTATGTTATTTCCGAAATTACAGGACATCGGCTTTGCCTCCCAGCTTGTTATAATCGTTAAAAAATTCGGGATATGATTTATTGACCGCCTGAGCGTTTACGATTGTCACGCCGCCCGTGCATTTGCAGGCGGCAACGGCGGCAGCCATCGCTATTCTGTGGTCGTTAAACGAATCCGTTTTTCCTCCGCTGAGCGTAGGCTTGCCTTTGATTATCAAGCCGTCATCGGTTTCGGTAGCGTCCGCTCCGAGCGAGCGGAGCATTGAAGCAGTCGTCTGAATTCGGTCGCTCTCTTTAAGGCGAAGCCTTGCGGCGTTATAAATCACGGTTTCACCCTCTGCGGTTGCCGCAACAGCCGCAATGACGGGCACGGCGTCGGGAATCTGCGAAGCGTCGATTTTTGCTCCGTTCAGAGCGGAAACATCGGCTCTGAATTCCGAACCGTTTTGGGCTATTTTTGCTCCCATTTTTTCGAGAACAGAAATAATTGCTTTGTCGCCCTGAGTTGATTCGGCATTAAGCCCCGAAACGGCACAGCCCGAGCAAAGCCAGAAAGCGGCGTTTGACCAATCTGCCTCAACCGTGAAATCACAGCCTTTCAAGCCGTGAGATTCTATATAAAATGTATTGTTTTCTTCTTTAATATCCGCACCGAAGCGGCGCAGAACCTGAACCGTCATGTCAATATAGGGTCTTGACTCAACGGGCGGAAGGAGTTTTATTGTTCCGCCGCCGAGATAAGAGAGAGCCATGAGCAACCCCGTTACGAACTGTGAGCTGACATCGCCCCTGAGGGTATATTCACCCGCACCGATTTTTCCGCTGACCCTGAGCGGAAAGCTGTCGGAAATGCTTGCACCCATTCTGATAAGCTCCTCTTTCAGGGGAGAAAGCGGTCTTTCGGGCAGTCTGCCCGAGCCGTTTATCTCGGTTTCAACGCCGAGGGCGCAGACAACGGGGAGCAGAAAGCGGATGGTTGAGCCGCTTTCCCTGCAATCTATGCAGGCAAAAGCGGGCGGTTCTTCAATCGGAGTTACCGAATAGACCGCACCGTCTTTTTCAATGACCGCACCGAGATTTTCAAGGCAGGAAACCGTTGCCATGATATCGTCGGAGGTCGTGTTTATTCTGATTTTGCTTTTTCCCTTTGCAAGGCAGGCGCAAATCAGCGCCCTGTGGGCAAAGGATTTTGACGCTATCCCCTCAATGCCGCCGCACAAAGGGGTCGGTGTGATTCTGATATCCATTAAAATTTTAACTCCATAAGTGTTCTCTGCGGGGTCATTCCGAGGCTTTCGTAAAGCTTCCGGGCGGGCTCGTTAAATGACCAGACATAAAGCTCAATCGACTGAGCGCCCTTGGCCATTGCAAAAGCCTTGACTTCGCCGAAAAACTCCGTGCCGATTCCCTGCCGCCTGTGTTTTTCGTCAACGAAAAATTGATTAATAGCACCAACGGTTCTTGCTGTTAATGTTTCGTTGGAAGCGGAACAGGTAAGCATTCGCAGTTTGCAATAACCGACGATTTCGCCGTTCATCACCGAAACAAGAATAAAGACATTTTTATCTTTGAGCAGTTTTTTAAATTCCGACTTTGACATTTCGGGAGCGGCTTTGAAAATATCGGGTCGGTTCTGAATGTGAAGCCCTGCCGCCTGTTTTGAAAAATCCTCTATTATTTCATAATCGTTCATTTCAGCCTGCCTGACTGTCATTTTTATTCCTCCGGATAATTAATCTGTCAATGATTTCAGAATGCGATGACGGTTGAGCAAAGAGTGTTTTCTCCCAAATTTTTAACACCTCATCCGCCGCTTTGCGGCACCTTCTCCTCAAGGAGAAGGCGAAGAAAGCACCCCACGCAAAACAAGATTATTGAATATATCCTGACAAACGCTTTCAAAAGAATTATTAACCTCGTCATTTGAATATCTCAACACCGTCAATCCGAGTGATGACAAAAATTCATCTCTTTTTGAGTCCTTTTCTTTTCCCTCGTCATAATAGTGTTGTGAACCGTCAAGTTCAATAACGATTTTTGCACTTGCACAATAAAAATCAACTATGTAATTATTAATTACTTTTTGACGGTTAAAATTAACGGGAAGCTCTTTCAGAAAATCATACCAAAGATGTCTTTCTTCCTTTGTCATGTTTTTTCGTAGCGTTTGAGAATTCTTTGTAAGTCTTTTATTGCATGTTTTATTCATAGATAAGAAGTAATATCAAAGCTTCCCCTTGAGGGTGCGGGTTGCCGGTGGCAACCTCTGAGCGAAAGCTCAGAAGCACCGACCGAGGCGGCAGCCGAGAAAGCTGTCACGAAGTGACTGATGAGGTGTTGGAGCAGAAACGCTTTACTTGCATTCCGCTATTTCATAAAGCACATCAACGGGGATTTTTTTCAAGTAACATTCGCCGACAACACGGGGAACAACAAAATTTATCGTGCCGCCTGAGCGTTTTTTATCTGAGAGGGCGGCGTCGGCAAGCTCACGGGGCTTGAAATCGCACTTTACGGGCAGATTATTATTCTTATTAGCATTAATAATCATGTCCGTGCAGTCCTCGTCGCTCCAGCCGAGCTTTGCGCTCGCCTTTGCGGCAATGACCATTCCTATCGCAACTGCGCTGCCGTGGGGAATCTCAAAATTACTGCATTTTTCAACGGAATGAGCCATCGTATGACCGAAATTGAGAAGCTGTCTCTCGCCCTTGTCGAATTCGTCCTTTGCAACAACATCTCTTTTAAGCTCCACACAGCGGGCGATAATGCTTTCAATGTTAGATTTTACATTACCGCCGCATACTTTGTCAAACAATTCTTTGTCAAAAATAACGCCGTATTTAATAACCTCTGCCATTCCGTTGGCAAATTCGGCATCCGGCAGGGTTGAGAGCGTGTCCGTGTCGCAAACAACGAGCGACGGCTGATAAAATGCTCCCGCAAGATTCTTGCCTGCCGTCAGGTTAACCGCCGTTTTGCCGCCTACCGAGGAATCCACCGCCGCAAGCAGGGTTGTCGGCACCTGAACAAAGGGCACGCCCCTCAGATAAAGCGAAGCGGCAAGACCCGTCATATCGCCCGTTACGCCGCCGCCGAGAGCAACGGCAAAGTCGCTTCGGGTGAGCCTGTTTTCCGCCATGAATTCAAGCAGTTCAAACAGCGTTCTCATGCTTTTGGACTCCTCGCCTGCGGGAAAAACAAATTCAACCGCAGAAATATCCGCATTTGCAAGGCTCGCCTTGACTTTTTCGAGCCAGAGCGGCGCAACATTGCTGTCCGTCACTATAACCGCCCTGCTTTTTCCGAAAAGCGAAGCGCATTTTTCGCCGAGCATCGGCAGAATGCCGCCGCCGATAACAACTTCATATTCTTTTGACGCATTAACCTTTATAATTTCCATTTCTGCTCCTACTTTGCCTGTTTTTTGCTGTCCGTTCCCTCATCGAGCAGGGCAATCAAGCCCTCTTTGTCGCCCGATTTGAGGGCGGCGCTGTATTCGCCGAGCTTTTCAATCAGAAAATCGATTTCATTTGTCAGATTGTCGCTGTTCTCAAAGAAAAGCTCAGTCCACATGGTTGAATTAAGCTTTGAAACTCTCGTCAGATCCCTGTAACTGCCTGCCGAAAAGCCTTTCTGATGAATTGCCTCGGGGCTTTTGACATAGGCGTTTGAAATAATATGGGGAAGCTGTGATGTAAAGGCAATAACCTTGTCGTGTTCCTCGGGTGAGGTAAGATTAACGCTCGTAAAGCCCGCATCGCCGAGCACGGCTCTGAGCGACTGCAAAATTCTGATATCCGTGTTCTCTTTCGGGGTTAAAATCATCGTCGCACCCTTGAAAAGATTTGCTTTTGCATGGCCGAAGCCCGAAAACTGAGTGCCTGCCATCGGGTGAGCGCCGATAAAGATGAAGCCGTTTTCTTCTGCGGTTTTTTCGCAGGGAGCGCAGATGATTCTTTTAACTCCGCCGCAGTCGGCAACAATTGCGCCTTTTTTTATCTTTGAAGCGTTCGCCTCAACATATTCAACCGTCGCCTTGGGATAAAGGGCAATAAATATCACATCGCATTCGCCGATTGTTTCATCGTTAAGCTCGCCCTTTATTGCATTTACCATTTTCGCCGCAAGAGAGGTGCTTCGGTTTCTGTCAAAGCCGAAAACCTCATGCTTTCCGCTCTCGGCAAGAGCCATTGCAAGCGAACCGCCGATAAGGCCGAGCCCGGCAATTCCTATCTTCATAATTCCGTCACCTTAAAACTTTGTCATGATTTCTCTGATTGCGTTTGCTTCCTTGACAACCTTTGCAAATTCCTCGGGTCTGAGAGCCTGCGGGCCGTCGCAAAGAGCGTGGGCAGGGTCGTTATGTACTTCGATCATAAGTCCGTCTGCGCCTGCCGCAACCGCCGCAAGGGCAAGGGGTCTGACCATTCTTGCCATGCCTGCCGCATGGCTGGGGTCTGCGATGATGGGCAGATGTGTTTTTTCTTTAAGCAGGGCAATGGCGGAAATATCCATTGTGTTTCTTGTGTAATGCTCAAAGGTTCTGATTCCTCTTTCGCAGAGCATGACCTTATTGTTGCCGCCCGCCATGATGTATTCGGCGCTCATGAGCAGTTCTTCCATTGTTGCGGCAAGACCTCTCTTGAGAAGAATGGGCTTGTCGGTTTTGCCGAGCTCTTTAAGAAGCTCGAAGTTCTGCATATTTCTTGCGCCGACCTGAATAACATCAACATTTTCAAACAGAGGAAGATGAGAAAGATCCATGATTTCGGTAACGATAGGCATTCCCGTCTGCTTCTTTGCGGTTTCAAGGAGCTTTAAGCCCTCGTCTCTCATGCCCTGGAAAGCATAGGGTGAGGTTCTCGGCTTGAATGCGCCGCCTCTGAGGAAGTTTGCGCCTGCCGCTCTGACATCGTTTGCAATGCTGCAAATCTGTTCGGGCGATTCAACCGAGCAGGGACCCGCAATAAACTGGAAGTTGCCGCCGCCGATTTTATATCCGCAGACATCGATTACCGTGTCATCGGGATGAAATTTTCTGTTTGCATTCTTGTAGGGTTCGCTGATTCTCGCAACATTGCTGACTATGTTAAGACCGCTGATGAGATCCATGTCAACATGGCTGGTGTCGCCGACAAGGCCGAGAATCGTGTCATATTCTCCGTCGCTGCGGTGAATGCTGAGGCCGAGGCTTTCAAGCCACTCAACAAGATTTTGAATTTGAGCTTCGTCTGTTCCTTTTTTTACCGATACAATCATTTTTTATTACCTCCGGGCAAATTATTTTTCATTTCGGGTTTTTATGCAAAAAGCCCCGCAGTGTAAATTTCACTGCGGGGTTCTGATAAACCACTTTTCGTCTTTTCAGCAAAACTTACTAAACCCTATCAAATTACTTGATAAAGTAAAAGTAAAAGTATGCAGCTGAAAAAACATTGTTAAGCATTTCAAAAAACCTCAAAATCAAATTTGTTGCATATAGAATAGCACTATCAAAACCATTTGTCAATAGTTTTTTTGAAAAAACTTTAGCGATTTAAAGCTTTTATCTGTGAAACAGGCATGCAAAGCAATTACCGTCTTGTCAAAATTCTTCGCAGAGGGTTGACAAATCTGCCCGTTGCGAATATAATAAGGGTGTGGCAATACCGTATAGACGGTTACGCCCTCAAAAGCTTTAGTTAAGAATTAACCGCCGTCTTTGCAGGGACAGGGCGGTTATTTCTTTTTTATTGCAATTATGTAACCTGTTGCGAGCACTATAATAATAGCAAGCATTGCAAGATATTCCATATGCAACACCCCCATTACTGAGGGCAAGATTGTAACCGCCTACCGTTCAGGTAATGCCACGGTGAAAGAATAGCACATTACGGCGCATTTTGTCAATAATAATTCTTTTATGCGCAAACGGAATAAAAATCCATGATTTAATGCAGAAAACTTTCCTGCGAAATTATCGGTTTATGACCTCAATCTGACAGCTTTCCATTGCTTTCAGCGCCCTTTCGTGGCTCTCGGGAGTTACTCCTGCACAGCACGAGGCGTCAACAATAATCGGAGTTTCGGGCAGGAACGCTTTGATTATCATTGCGTTTGAGATAACGCAGATGTCGGTGCAAAGTCCGATAAGGGTAACGCTTTCAATCGGCTGCTCATAAGTATCATAGGCTTTCAGAAGCTGACCGAGAGCAATACTGCCGAAGGTTTCTTTATCAATCGGCTGTTCTTTTCTCAGCCCGTCAAGCTCTGCTGAAATCTGCCAGCCGTGAGTATCTTTTATGCAATGCTCAACGGGGAGCTTACCGCCCTCCCGGGTTTTGAGATAATCATTTCCGTGAGTGTCCCTTGTGAAAAGCACTCTGCCGTCAAAGCCTTTGATTTTTTCTTTGACTGCGGGAACTATCGCCTGCGCTTCCTTTGTGCCGAGAGCGCCGTCGATAAAATCGTTCTGCATGTCAACAACAACAAGAATTTTCATTGTGTATTCCCCTTTTCATTTATACATCCTGTTTAATAGAACAAATCCGGGTCGTCTTTATAGGGATTATTCATCTTTTTTGCATCATAATATGCCTGCGGAAATTTCGGGTTCGGATTAGTCTGAGCAAGCGAAACATTGACTTCGGGAGTCTCTCCCTCACGCAAGAGCCTGCCGACAACAACAAGCCTTGCATCCTCAAAGTCATAGCAACAGGTGGAGAGGGTCAGAATCTTATCATTTTCGTTGATGTCAACACCCGTTGAATAGAGCTTTCTTTTATCTATTTCATTAATATAATTCTTAAATCTTTCGTTGCCCGCCTCGGTGAAAACATAGTTGAATATGTGACCGTTATCATCAGCTTTTTTGCTGTTGGAGATAAAAACGGCATAAACCTTGAAGGTGTAGTCGCCGTAGAGCGTGCTCATGCCGATAAGCGGCGCTTTTTTGAAGCCGTCAACGGTTTTATACTGCTCCAGAGTGCCGAAAATTTTATCGTCATGGCGCATGTTATGGCCGTAGATTATCGTGTTGCGGTCAAGCTCTCTCAACGAATTTTTGAAGTCGAAGAACGGAACGCCGTAAGAGGTCTTTTTGCCGTAAATATCCCGCCTTAAATAGGTTTCGTTATCCGTGCCTTTGACAACGGAATAATTTATATTCATTTCGGGAATTGAAATCCAACCCGCAAAATCGCTGTTGATTGCATAAAGCTCCGCAAATGACGGATTCATGCCTTCGGGGAAATCAATATCGGGGTGCTTCTCTTTGATTTCTTCCCACGGGTCATCCTGCCGAGAATCGGTCTGACCGACGAGCGAGGCAAGGTCGGACGCCTGCTTCTGCTCCTTGAACGGCTCAATAACATAGTAATTAATTAATATCATTACGCTCACAGCAAGGCAAACCGAAGCGAGGGCGAGCACCGACCTGCGGACTATTTCGGACGCAGGCAGTTTCTTTTTTTCATCGGCAGGCGTTTTGCCCGTTAAATCGGCAAAGAACTCTCCTACGCCGCCGTATCTTTGGTCGGGGCTGAGAGCCATGGCTTTTTCAATGATTCTTTTTTCTTTTTCGCCTAATGACTGAGGATATCTGAGCGTTCTGCCCCTCTCCCTTTCGGCAGCTGACGGCGGAATGAAGCCCGTTGCGGCTTCATAGAGCATTGCGCCTATGGCATAAACATCGGTGAACGAGCCGCAGCTTTTTGCTCCGAGCTTTTTCTCGGGAGCGTCAAAGGGAGAATTGAAGCTTTGCGGCGGATATGAATAGCCCGTGACGGATTTTATTTTTCCGCCCTCGGTGATTATTGAATAAGGGCTGAGGCAGCCGTGCCATTTGCCGACCTTTTCAAGCTTCACGGCGCAGTCGATAACGGGCATAAGGAGCGAAACCGCCTTTGAAAACGGCATGGTTCTGCCGTTGCCGATAACCGATGAGAGCGGCGTTCCGCTTTCTGCGGCTGAGACATAACAAAATGTCGAATTTTCCGCAAAGCAATCGGCGAATTCAAGCACGCTGTTCTCCGAAGCGGCGCAAAGCTTTGTGAAATGAGAATAAAAAGCCGATATCTCCCTGTCGCCGATCATGCTGCATTTTTCATTATAATACTTTATAATAAGCTCCTCGGGGAGGCGGTACATCAGCTTTTCGGGCAGATATTCGCAGAGCCTTACCCTGCGGCGGGTCTGACAGTCAAAGGCGTGATAACAGAGAAAAGAGCCCGTTTTTGAATAAGCTCCGCCAACAATGTAGCGCTTGTTGAGCCTCGTGCCGAGCGGCAGGCAATATTTGAATTTATTCGCTTCCGAGCCGTCGAAGCCGCAGGACGGGCAAATCTCGGCGGTGTCGGGGCATTCGTTAAGACAGAATATACAGCGCTTCATCGCTTCTCCTTTCAGCACTCCATGATGTGGAGCAGGCGTATTTCGGGGTTCTTGATTTTATTCTGTATTTCATATGCGTGGGGCTCGAGAAAATCCGAATTGATATCAGAAAGCCCCGTTTTGCGGAAATATTCCGCTGTTTCCGAACAGATTTCTTCAATCGTTCGCTGTTTTTCTTTTATTGATTCGGGGGAAAAATCCGATGTCAGAATTTGCGTCAGCTTTTCGGAAAAATCCGAAAACAGCTTCAGATTTTTCATTCCTCGGAGCGCCCATTTATAGAACGGAGCGTATGAGCCGTTGAGCAGATAGACGAGCGACGAAGTGTTGCGGACAAATTCCGCCGCCGCAAGCGCCGCCGCTCCGTATTCGCCGTGAGCAACGCATCGGGGAAAATTATACTGACCGCTCTGAGCCATAAATATTGCCCTTGCCGCAAGCTTTTTTAGGCGGATATCCTCGGGCATTCCGTTTTTAACCGTCTCTCTGATTGCGCTGAATTCGCCGAGCGGGTCGGCAAAAACGCTGCCGTTGACTGCGGCGGCAAGAGAGCTTTCGGGGATTCTCAGCCACTCCTCAGGGCTTTCGGGCGCACCCCGTCTGCCCGTCAGCGGCAAATAAAAATCGCCGATGGTTTTAACTCCGTAGCGGGCTGTGCCGTAATAATTGCTCTCCCCTTTTTCAAAGCCGAGAAAGCTTTTCGGCAGCCTTGCATAAGCCTTTTCAAGGCGGAAGCCGAACAAGCGGTAGTCCTCGTCCGTCAACCAAAGGCAGAAGCCTGCGCCGAAATCATGGTCTCTTGAAACGGTATCGTCAAAGCCGAAGCAATCCGAGCCGGGGCCTGCAAGCCCTGCGGCGATTCTGTTTTCAACATCGGCAAAATCGTTTTTCAGCATCGGCAGACCGAACTGTTCAAAATATTTTCTGCTCAGCTCAAGCCCCTGCATAAGCCTTGTCCGCCCTTTCGTTCAATTCCTTTTCGGCAAAGAAAAAGCCGAGATATCCGAAGCCCGACGCACATTTGCGGCAGGTGAACGCATATTTATCATATCCGTAATATGCAGGATTCTGAAGAATCTCAAGCGCCTTATCCATGAGCGGATTTATTCTTTCGTCCTCGCTGTTCATTTCGTGAAGCAGAACGGCAAGGTTTACATACGAAACCGCCGTTTCAAGCTCGCTGCCTTTCAGGCTTTCGGTTATTTCTATCGCCTGCCTGAAGCAGTTTTCGGCTTCTTCATATTCTTTGAGGTCCTGAAGGGCAAGAGCCATGTTGTTGAACAGCCCCGCAACGAGCGGATGCCTGCGGTCAAGCCTCATTTTGAAAATATCCGAAGCTCTGTGATAAAACTGAATCGCTTCTCCGCTCTTGCCGAACGCTTTCATCGTGGTTGCTCCGTTGAGATAGATTGTTCCCGCAGAAAGCTCTCTGCCGATCCCGAGACGGTCGATAAGCCCGAATGCGGCTTCAACCGCTTCAAGCCCTTTTTCAGCTTCTTTCGTCTGCCTGTAATAGCCTATCATCTCGTTGAGAACGGTCAGCTCGCCGTTTTTGTCTCCGGCGGCACGGGCGTTCTCCATTGCTTCATCAAGGCACTCGCCTGCGCCTTTCAGATCTTCCCTCGAAAAGCAGGAATCAAGCTTTTTAATAAATTCGGTTACAGAAAATTCAGCCATAGTTGCCTTTCCGCATTGCAAAAGCAATGCAACTGTGGTATAGTATGTAATATCAATTATATTCGGGTGATAAAATGGAAAACGGATTTTTTGCAATGATATCAAGAATGAAATATATCAACCGCTGGGCTCTCATGCGAAACGAACACTCCGAGAATCTGTGCGAACACAGCTTTGAGGTTGCGGTTATCGCTCACGCTCTCGCCGTTATCGGAAACAAGCGTTTCGGCAAAGCCCTGAACGGAGAGAGAGCCGCTCTTTTCGGGCTTTATCACGATGCGCCCGAAACTCTCACGGGTGACATGCCTACCCCCGTTAAATATTACAGCGACGAAGTCCGCCTTGCCTACAAAACAGTTGAGGACAGCGCATGCAAAAGCCTTGTTTCAATGCTTCCCGAGGATTTCAGAGACGAATATGAGCCGATGTTCATTACTAAGGACGGCGACTCGGAGCTTTGGAAGCTTGTTAAAGCCGCCGACAAAATCAGCGCTCTGATAAAATGCCTTGAGGAGCAGAAAGCGGGCAACAGCGAATTTGTCAATGCGGGCGAAGTGACAAAGAAATCAATCGCCGAGCTGAAAATACCCGAAGCGGATGTTTTCATTGAAGAATTTCTGCCCGCATACGGCTTGACCCTTGACGAGCTTAGAAAATAATCAAAGACCGAGCAGTTTTCGTGCATTTTCGCCGAGAACTGCTTTTTCTTCTTCATCGCTCAGACCCATGCAATGAACAAGCCCGATTTCGTTGGCGGGCGTTGACCACGGGCAGTCGCTTCCGAGCAAGATTTTATCTGCTCCGTGTTCTTTTATTATTCTTGCGGCGATTCCCGGATTCAGAGAACCACAGCAAATAGCCGTGTCAAGATAAACATTTTTGCCGCAGAGAAATTCTTCCGTCTCTCTCCACGCAAGCATTCCGCCGAAATGGGCGGCAACAACGGGCGCACCGCCGAAGCGGCAAAGCACCTTTGAAAGCCTTTCGGGCGAGCAATGTATCGTTTCGGGGAAGCCGATATCGTAGCCGCAATGGAAAACGGTTATCAGCCCAAGCTCTCCGATTTTTTCATAGAGCGGAAACATTCTTTCTTCATCGGCAAAAAAGCCCTGATAATCGGGGTGAAATTTAACGCCTTTGAGTCCGCTTGCCTTGATGCGTTCAAGCTCCGAAAGTGCGTCGGGGCTGTCGGGGTGAACGCTGCCGAACGGAACTATTCCGTCAACCTCCAAAAGCGAGATTGCAAAATCGTTGACGCTGCTTTGCTGTCGGGGATTTGTTGCAATGTTGAGCACAACGGAATAATCAACGCCCGATGAGCGCTGAACCTCCAGAAGGCTTTCAACTCCGCCGTTATGATAAGGTCTTGTCATGCCCGAGCGGGTCATGAGCTGTTCAATCGCTTTTGAAGCTATTTTCGGCGGAAAACAATGGGTGTGAAAATCAATTATCATAATTTCGACCGTCCTGCATATTGATATATAGTATTTTACACCGAAAACGGCGGCATATCAACAATATTTTTTTAATAAATTTTAATTATTTTTGAAATAACCCTTGATATTTCTTTTTTTATGTGATAAAATAACGGCAGTTAGGATTAAGTATTTTCATGAGAGTGGGGCGACCCGCTCTTTTGTTTATGCAGAAATCTTTTTTCACAAAAAGAATAAAAGGAGAATAAGCACATGCCAAAAGGAAAAGGCGGCAACACGGTCGCCGCAGTCTGGGAAATTGCAAAGCCTATCGCAGACGAGCTCGGGCTTGATATTTGGGACATCCGCTTTGTCAAAGAGGGCTCGGATTGGTTTTTGAGAATTTTCATCGACAAAGAGGGCGGAGTAGGCATCACGGACTGCGAAAACATGAGCAGGGCAATCGATAAGCCCCTTGACGAGGCAGACCCCATCGAACAGAGCTATTGCCTTGAGGTTTCCTCCCCCGGAATTGAAAGAGATCTGACAAGGGACAGCCACTTTGAAGCCTGCAAGGGTCAGAAAATCAAAATAAAGCTCATCCGTGCGCTCGACGGTAAGCGTGAATTTTCCGGAATTCTCGAGGACTATGACGGCAAGACCGTCACCATGCGTCTTGAGGACGGCAGCGCAATGTGCTTTGAGAAAAAAGAAACCGGCTATATTAAACTTGATGATTTCAGCTTATAATTGAAAGGATTGACAGTCAAAAATGGATAACCGTGAGTTTTTCGAGGCAGTAAGGCTCCTCGGCAAAGAAAAGAACATTTCAGAAGCCGCCCTGCTGGAGGGCATTCAAAAGGCAATCGTTACCGCAGTTAAGAGAGATTATGACAACAGAGACATCGTTTTCTGCGAAATCAACGCAGAGGATTCTTCAATCCGTGTTTTCGTTCGCAAGAATGTTGTCAGCGAGGTTCTTGACCCCGTTGAGGATATGACCGTTGAGCAGGCTCAGAGATTCAAGAAGAACGCCGTTCCGGGCGACATTGTTGAAATCGAGCTTGAAACAAGAGAGGTCAGCCGTATTGCGGCGGAAAAGGGCAAACATATTCTCCGTCAGGCTATCAGAGAAGCCGAGCACGGTCAGATTAAAGAAGAATTCCAGAGCAAAAACCAGGAAATCGTTACTGCCAAGGTTTCAAAGATTGATCCCCTTACTCTCGACGCATTCGTTGAAATCGGCAAGATCTCCGAGAGACTGCCCAGAAGCGAGCAGCTCCCGAACGACAATTTCACCGAGGGCGACCTTATCAAAATTTTCATTGCCGACATCAAAGACGGCGTAAAAGGCCCCAAGGCTATCATTTCAAGAACTCATCCCGGCCTTGTCCGCCGCCTGCTTGAAAGCGAAGTTCCCGAAATCTTCGACGGCACGGTTGAAATCAAATCCGTTTCCCGTGAAGCAGGTTCAAGAAGCAAGATTGCCGTTTACAGCGCAGACGAAAATGTTGACCCCGTCGGCGCATGTATCGGTCAGAGAGGCGCAAGAATCAACAAAATCGTTGACCTGCTCGGCGGAGAGAAAATCGATATCATCCGCTACAGCGAAAACCCCGCCGAATATGTTGCCGCCGCTCTTGCCCCGGCAGATGTCGTTTCGGTTACGGTTGAAAACGAGGAAGAACATTCCTGCAAGGTCATCGTTCCGAACTCACAGCTTTCGCTTGCAATCGGCAACAAGGGTCAGAATGCCCGCCTTGCCGCCAAGCTCACGGGCTGGAGAATCGACATTAATCCCGAAAACGAGGAAGAAGTCATCAATTTTGACGAATAAAATATTAAGGAGCTGAACCGATGCAAACCCGCCGGATACCATTAAGAAAATGCACAGGCTGCAATGAAATGAAGCCGAAAAAAGAGCTTGTCAGGGTCGTTAAAAGCCCCGAGGGCGAAATATCGCTTGACCTTACCGGCAAAAAGCCCGGCAGAGGCGCTTATGTCTGCCGCTGTGCGGACTGCCTTGTTAAAGCAAGAAAAGCAAAAAGATTTGAAAAGGCTTTCTCCTGTGCGATTCCGGACGAGGTTTTCGAGAGAATGGAGGAAGAGCTGAAAAATGAATGACAATCCAAAGCTCCTCTCTCTTCTCGGAATGTGCCGGCGAGCCGGCAGACTCAGCTGCGGCCATGACGCCGCAATCGGGTCGGTCAGAAGCAAAAGCGCAAAGCTCTGCCTGCTGAGCAGCGACTCCTCTCAGCGGCTGAGAAAAGAGATAGAGCGTGAAGCAAGCTTTGAGGGCAGAGATATTCCCGTGAAGCTGATGCTCTCAACAATGGAAGAAATCGGAAAAGCCACGGGTCTGAAATCCGCCGTGGTCTCAGTCAATGACGAAGGCTTTGCAAAAAAAATGCTTGGGCTTCTGAACAACACACCTGGGGAGGTTAACTTATGATCAATAAATACAGAGTGCATGAGGTTGCAAAAGACTTTGATGTCAAAAGCAACATAGTTGTAGATTTGCTTGCAAAATATTTTGACGGTCAAAAGAAGCATATGACGGCTCTTGAAGAAGACGAGCTGGATATAATTTTTGAGACCTTCACAAAGGAACATGAGGTCAGCGACCTTAACGAATATTTCAATTTTGTTCCCGAAAAGAAGCGTGCCGAAAAGGCAGAGAAAAAGCCCGAGGAAGCTCCGAAAGCTGCCACCGAAAAAGCTCCCGAAGCCAAAAAGGACGCTACAGAAAAGAAAGATGAGCCCAAAGAGGCTCCCGCAAAGGATAAAAAGCCCGCTCAGCCCGAGAAGCAGAAGAACGAACAGAAGCCCGTTCAGCAGCAGGCTCCTGCGGCAAAGAAAGAGGAAAAACGCAACGAGCAGAAACCCGCTCAGCAGCAGAAGCCCTCAAAGCTTCCTCCGATGCCTCAGAGACAGCCGAAGCCCGAAAAGGATAAAGACAAGGCTTCAAAGCCCATGCAGTCAAGAACAAAGGGTGAAACAAGAACGGTTGACACCCGTGCAGGCAATGTTGACCTTGAAAAGTATAATGAAAAATACGAAAATATCGCCCCTGCCAACAAAGGAAAGCAGGAATCGGGCGGTAAGCAGAAGATAAAGCAGAAGAGCCAGCAGTACAGAAAGCAGGGCGGAATGCGTTCTTCAAGGCGTGAAACCGAAGCCGAAAGGCTCAAGAGAATCGCCGCCGAGAGAGCCAAGAAGCCTCAGATGCACCTCAAGCTGCCTGAGGAAATCACCGTTGGTGATCTTGCCGCAATGCTCAAAATGACTGCCGCCGAGGTTATCAAAAAACTGTTCGGTCTCGGTCAGATGGCAACGGTCAACGAGGTTCTCGACTATGAGACTGCCGCAATCGTTGCCGAAGAACTCGGCGCAAAGGTTGAAAAAGAGGTTGTTGTCACAATTGAGGACAGAATCATCGACGACCATGTTGACGACGAATCCGAACTTGTCCGCAGAGACCCCGTTGTTGTTGTTATGGGTCATGTTGACCACGGCAAAACTTCTCTGCTCGACGCTATCAGAAACACTTCCGTCACCTCAACCGAGGCAGGCGGCATAACTCAGCATATCGGCGCTTACAGAGTTGACCTCAACGGTCAGAAGATAACATTCCTTGACACTCCCGGCCATGCGGCGTTCACCTCAATGAGACTCAGAGGCGCAATGGCAACAGACATTGCAATCCTTGTTGTTGCCGCCGACGACGGCATTATGCCCCAGACCATTGAAGCTATCAGCCACGCAAAGGCCGCAGGCGTTCAGATTATCGTTGCGATAAATAAAATGGATAAGCCCGCCGCAAATCCCGACAGAGTTTTGCAGCAGCTTACCGAATACGAGCTTGTTCCCGAGGAATGGGGCGGCGACACAATCTGCGTTCCCGTTTCCGCACTCACCCATAACGGCATTGACAAGCTTCTTGAATCCGTTCTTCTCGTTGCCGAGATGATGGAGCTGAAAGCCAACCCCAACCGCTCGGCAAAGGGCGTTGTTATTGAAGCAAGACTTGACAAGGGCAGAGGCCCCGTTTCAACTCTCCTCGTTCAGAACGGCACGCTCAAATCGGGCGATATCATCGTTGCGGGCACGGCTGTCGGCAGAGTCAGAGTTATGGTTGACGATAAGGGCAGAAAGGTTAACGAAGCAGGTCCTTCCGTTCCCGTTGAGATTATGGGTCTTGCCGAAGTTCCCCAGGCGGGCGACGGCTTTGACGCAGTTAACGACGAACGCCTTGCAAGAGAACTTGTTGAGCAGAGAAAGGCAAAGGCCAAGGAGGAGCAGTTCAAGGAGTTCCAGAAGGTTACCCTTGACAATCTCTTTGCTTCAATTCAGGAAGGTCAGCTTAAAGACCTCAACATCATCATCAAAGCCGATGTTCAGGGCTCGGCAGAGGCTGTTAAGCAGAGCCTTGTCAAGCTTTCAAATGACGAGGTCAGAGTTAAAATCGTTCACAGCGGCGTAGGCGCAATAACCGAAAGCGATGTTATGCTCGCCAACGCTTCAAACGCAATCATTATCGGATTTAATGTCAGACCCGACGGCGTTGCTTCGGAAGCCGCCGAAAGAGACGGCGTTGAAATCAGAACCTACAGAGTTATTTACAACTGCATCGAAGAAATCGAAGCGGCTATCAAAGGCATGCTTGCTCCCAAGTTCAGAGATGTTGATATCGGCAGAGCCGAGGTTCGTCAGGTCGTTAAGATCTCCTCGGTCGGCAATGTTGCAGGCTGTCATGTCATCTCGGGCAAGATCACCAGAGGCGCAAAAATCAGAGTAGTCCGTGACGGTATCGTTGTTACCGAGGATGAAATGGCTTCGCTCCGCAGATTCAAGGACGATGTCAAGGAAGTCGCTTCGGGCTTTGACTGCGGCATAGGTCTGAGCAAGTTCAACGATATCAAAGAGGGCGATGTTTTCGAGGCATTTGTTACCGAGGAATACAGAGATTAAGGTGATATTATTATGGCAGGATACCGCATTGACAGGGTTTCCGAAGATATAAAAAGAGAAATAGCGGCGATTATGCGTGAGCTGAAAGACCCGAGAATTCAGGGTATGCTCACGGTAGTCAATGTTGATGTCAGCTCCGACGCTTCATTTGCAAAGGTTTATGTCAGCGCAATGGAGGGCATCGAAACCGCAAAGCTTGCGGTTAAGGGGCTGACGAGCGCAACGGGATATATCCGCAGGGAAGTCGGCAAACGGCTTCACCTGAGGAAAACGCCCGAGCTTAAATTCGTTGCCGACGATTCGATCGAGAGGGGCATGGGCATTGCAAAAATGCTCGGCGAAATCGTTCCCGACGAAAAATCCGACAGCGAAAACGATTGAGAGAGGTATCAATCATGAGAATTGACCTGAATGAAACCGCAAAAATTCTTGAAAATGCAGATAATATTCTTCTTCTCAGCCACAGCCACCCGGACGGCGACACGCTCGGCAGTGCCTCCGCACTCGCCCGTGCGCTGATATCCAAGGGCAAAAAGGTAAGAGTTGAATGCTCCGACCCCATTCCCAAGGATTTTTCATTCATGTTTGAGGGGCTGGAGTTCGGCGATTTTGAGCCTGAGCTGATTGCGGCAATCGATATTGCCGACACAAAGCTGCTCGGCAGAGACGCCGAGGGCAAATACAGCGGCAAAATCGGGCTTTGCATCGACCATCACGGTTCTAATATTCTTTATGCGGATAAAGTCTGCCTTGAACCCGATTCCGCATCAACCGCCGAAATAATATATCTGCTTCTTCAAATTATGAATGTTGAAATCACTCCGCAGATTGCCTCCTGCCTGTTCACGGGCGTTACGACCGACACGGGCTGTTTCCGCTTCTCCAACACAACGGTGAGAACCTTTGAAATTGCGGCGGCTCTTGCAAAGCTCGGAGCGGATACCTACAACATTATTCAGGTCTTTTTTGAAACAAAAACAAAAACCTACGCCGCCCTTGAACGCCTTGCGCTCGACAGCATGCGCTTCTATTTTTCCGACAGGTGCGCCGTTATCTGCGTAACTCAGGATATGTATAAACGAAGCGGCTCCGATGAGAGCGAAACCGACAGGCTTGCAAACCTGCCCCGTCAGATTGAGGGAGTGCTTGTCGGCGTTACAATGAGAGAGCTGAAAGACGGAAGCTTCAAAGCTTCGGTCAGAACTCACGGCGATATCGACGCTTCGGCAATCTGCAAAAGGCTCGGCGGCGGCGGTCACATGGGCGCCGCAGGCTGTACTCTTTACGGCTCAAAACAGCAGGCAGTCAATTCTCTGCTTAAAGAAGTTCAGGCGGAAATTGACGCTTACACAATAGACTAAGGTGGAAAAAGCATGACCGGAATTATCGTTCTCGACAAGCCGAAAGACCTGACCTCTTTCGGAGTGGTGGCGAGGGTACGCCGTATCTGCGGCGAAAAGAAATGCGGCCATACAGGCACTCTTGACCCGATGGCGACAGGCGTTCTGACGGTTATGCTCGGCAGTGCAACCAGATTTTGCGAGCTTCTGCCGAGCCATGACAAGGAATATATCGCATCGTTCCGCCTCGGCACGGTGACGGACACTCTCGATATTACGGGAACGGTTCTTGAAACCCGTGAGGTTAAAGCGGCAAAGAGTGATGTTGCCGCCGCACTCGGGAAATTCGTCGGCGAAATCAGTCAACTGCCGCCGATGTATTCCGCTGTTTCGGTCAACGGCAGGCGGCTCTATGACCTTGCAAGGCAGGGCATAGAGGTTGAGCGCACGCCGAGAACGGTCAATATTTATTCGGCAGAGCTTATTTCTTCAAATGAAGAATCGGGCGAATACACCGTTTCGGTCGCATGCTCCTCCGGCACATATATCAGAACTCTTATTTCCGATTTGGGAGAAGCTCTCGGCTGCGGAGCGGTCATGACCGCCCTGAGAAGAACCAAGGCGAACGGCTTCGGCATTGACAAAGCCGTTACGCTCGACCGGCTTTCTGCGGCGGCTGAAAACGGCACGCTCGGAGAAATCATCGCTCCCGTTGACACCGCTTTTTCGGATTTTCCTGCGGTTTATGTCAGCGAAGCCCAGGCACGGCGGTTTTCAAACGGCGGTGAGCTTGCGCTTGAAAGGCTGAAATGCCCGAAAATCATCGGTTTTCTCAGAGTTTATGCCCCGAACGGCGTGTTCATCGGCATCGGCGAAATCGGAAACGGTGAGAGCATGACCGTCAAAAGAGTGTTCAGAGAAACCTGATTATAATGAAATATCAAACGGCTTGTATCGGATTAACCGACACGAGCCGTTTTTGTTTTCCGCAAAGTGATTAAATTTTTTAAATAATGTTGCTCGGAATAAAACAGTTTAGATTATCAATCGGCAAAACTTCTTCACACATGCAAATGATTCCGCCGTTGCCTCTTTTCAATGAGGCTTTATCTATAACGGAATACTTTCCGGTTTCCCGTCTGTCGGGAGAAGCGGATTTTTTTATTTCAATTGGATGTATGGTGTCGTTTTCCTCGATAAAGACATCGATTTCTTTTGCGTTTGCATCCCTGTAATAGGAAAGATTGGCTTTGACCTTAGAGTAAGCATAAGTCTTTACCAATTCCATAACAACATAGTTTTCATAATAATGACCGCTTGCCGCACCGTTCATCAAGGTTTCGGGCGACAGCCACATTGACAAATAAGCGCAAAGAGCCGTGTCGCAAAAATAAAGCTTCGGCATTTTTACAAGGCGTTTAAGCTCGTTATTTTCATAAGGTTTCAAAAGATAAACAATCCCCAGTCCTTGCAATACATTGAGCCATTCTTTTGCAGTCGGCTCGGATATATCGGAAGCTTCAGCCAAAGTTGAGAATTTTACCGTCTGAGAAACCAATGCGGCGCAAGCTCCGAGAAACCTTGAAAATTTAACGGTATCACTTATACCTCCAACCTCCGTTGCATCACGCATCAGATAAGTTTCAACATAGGAATTGAAATATTCGTTTCTGATTTCGCTGTCAACATTCTGAACGCCGGGCATTCCTCCTGTCCAGATGTGGTTATAAACATTGATGATATTGTTCTTTTCAAAAAGCTGCTGACGCTTAATCAATCCCTGCAATGAAAAATCAAGGTCATCATCAATTATAATCCCCTGTTTTTCTCTCTGCGATAAGCTGTAAAGATTCAGTATTCCTATTCTTCCTGCCAATGTTTCTCTGACCTGCTTCATCATCTGATACTGCTGTGAACCCGTGAGCCAAAAAAGTCCGTTTTCTTCGCTTTCGTCGCACATTATCTTTATTTGTTCAAACAGCTCGGGAGCTTTTTGGATTTCATCAATAAGAATCGGCGGACGATAGGTCTGAAAGAACAAAATCGGGTCGGTTTTTGCCAAATCCCTTGCCATACGGTTATCAAGGGTTACATAGGTTCGGTTCGTTCCCTCTGCCAAATGCTTTAACATTGTAGTTTTGCCGACCTGCCTTGCGCCTGTTACTAAAATTGCCTTGAAATGTGAGTTCATTTTTAAAAATTTTCTTTCAAGCTCTCGCTTAATATATTTCATTGTTGGATCCCCCGATTTTAGGTTAATTGAAAATACATTTTATTTTATCATAAAAAAAGTGATGTGTCAATCAAGTATAACTATTATATGCGTAAATTTTATGAAAATCTAAAATGAATTTTATTTTTTCATAAAAATCCTGATTTGTTTTGCTGAATGCGGTCTTGATAATCGTAATCGTCTTTTTTGCCTTAACATCTTCCCGCAATGCTGAATATCATATCAATAGAAAAGTGCAACAAACAGCTTTTCACGGGAGACGGATAATTATGAAAGAATATACAGCATTAAATTCAATCCTTCCGGGCGAAAAAGCCACGGTTAAACGGCTCGGGGATTGCGGAAACATACGCCGCAGGCTGATGGATATCGGGCTTACGGAAAACACGACCGTTGAATGCGTCGGCACAAGCCCGCTCGGCGACCCCTGTGCATATCTGATAAGGGGTGCGGTTATCGCCATAAGGGCGGAGGACTGCGCCGAGATTTTCGTTGAAACGGCGGGGCGGTTAAATGGGACTTACTAACAGCTCGGTCGGCAGGCAAGCAATAGACTCGGGGCTTGAAATAAGAAAAAAAAGCGAATCCGACCTTGTCGTTGCGCTTGCGGGCAATCCGAATGTCGGCAAAAGCACGGTTTTCAACGCCCTGACGGGAATGAATCAGCACACGGGCAACTGGCCGGGCAAAACGGTTGCGAATGCGCAGGGCAGCTTTTCGGGCAAAAGCCGCCGCTATACGCTCGTTGACCTGCCCGGTACATATTCGCTGACGGCTCATTCCGCCGAGGAGGAAATTGCCCGGAATTTCATCTGCTTTGCAAAGCCCGATATCGTTGCGGTCGTTTGCGACGCCACCTGCCTTGAAAGAAGCATGAATCTTGTTTTGCAAACGCTTGAAATCACGGAAAATGTTATTGTTCTGATAAATCTGATGGACGAAGCAAAGCGTAAAGGCATTTCGATAAATGAAAAAAGGCTTTCCGAACGGCTCGGCGTTCCCGTTGTCGGAGTTTCGGCACGGAAGAAAAAGAGCCTTGCTCCGTTCATCGATGCAATTGAAAAAATGCCCTGCGGCGGCAAGACATTCAGGGTTGAATACCCCGAAGCTGTTGAAAAGGCAATTGCGGCGGTTGAGCCGACGGTCAGAAAATTTGCAGAGGGTAAAATTAATCCCCGATGGCTTAGTCTGCGCCTGCTCGACCCCGATAATTCCCTCGAAAAAGAAATTTCGGGCTGTCTCGGCGGCAGATTTCTTGACAGTCCCGAGCTTCGGCTCGCTCTCTCAAAGGCCAAAGCCGTTCTTGACCGAAGCGGAACCGACTGCGTGAAAATCGGAGACGAAATTGCGTCGGCTCTTGTTGCTTCTGCGGAAAAAATCTGCTTGGGAGCGGTCAAAGGCGGCAAGGATTATTCAAAGCTTGACCGCAGAATCGACAGAATTCTCACAAGTCCGCTGACGGGCTACCCCGTCATGCTTCTCATGCTTGCAATCATCTTCTGGCTGACCATCGTCGGCGCAAACTATCCCTCCGAACTGCTTTCGGGAGCGTTGTTCGGGCTTCAGGATAAGCTCTCGGAGCTGTTCATGTCTCTGAACGCCCCTCAATGGCTGCATGATTCGCTCGTTCTCGGCGTTTACAGGGTTCTCGCATGGGTCGTTTCGGTCATGCTGCCGCCCATGGCGATATTCTTTCCGCTTTTCACTCTGCTTGAAGATTCGGGATTCCTGCCGAGAATCGCTTATAATCTCGACAAGCCGTTCCGACTTTGCAGCGCATGCGGAAAACAGGCTCTGACAATGTGCATGGGATTCGGCTGCAATGCGGCAGGGGTTATCGGATGCAGAATCATTGATTCCCCGAGAGAACGCCTGCTCGCCGTTATGACTAACAGCCTTGTGCCGTGCAACGGCAGATTCCCCGCCCTGATATCAATAATATCAATGTTTTTCATTGCGTCCGCAGGCGTAGCGTTTTCATCGTTCCTTTCTGCCGCCACCCTTACGGGCGTTATAGCATTGAGTGTCGCAATGACCTTTGCGGCAACAAAATTGCTTTCAAAAACGATTCTCAAAGGCGTTCCGTCGTCATTTACGCTTGAACTGCCGCCCTACCGCAGACCTCAGTTTGTCAAAACCCTTGTGCGCTCGGTTTTTGACCGAACTCTGTTTGTGCTCGGCAGAGCGGCGGCGGTTGCGGCTCCTGCAGGGCTTGTCATATGGGCGGCGGCGAACATAAGAATCGGCGATATCTCTCTGCTCGGCAGATTCTCCGACCTGCTCGACCCGTTCGCACGGCTCATGGGGCTTGACGGCGTTATTCTCGCCGCATTCATTCTCGGCTTCCCTGCCAACGAAATCGTGATTCCGATAATTCTCATGTCATACTCCGCCCTCGGAACTCTGCCCGAAATCGGGAACGCATCGGATATCCTGCTGATACTGACGGAAAACGGCTGGACTGATATAACCGCAATCTGCTTTATCCTCTTTTCGCTCATGCATTGGCCCTGCTCAACAACTGCAATCACAATCAAAAAAGAAACGGGCAGTCTGAAATACACCCTGCTCGCCGCCGCTCTGCCGACCGCAATGGGCATTGCCGCCTGCATGATTATAAACGGAATATCGAAAATTCTCGGATTCTGACGGCTGTTTTTGATATATTTCCGCTTTGGTGTTGACTTTTGCCCTGTAAAGTGCTAAACTGATGAACCGTAAAGACAGCTACATCACCGTTACCCTACGGAAATACGGAGGAAGCAAAAATGACAGGAACTCTGGTTAACTGCGCCGCAGTTATTGCGGGCGGCTCAATCGGTCTGATTTTCAAAAAAGTAATCAAAGACAGCTACACCGAAAGCGTCAACAAATCCCTCGGGCTTGCGATTCTGATTATCGGCCTTAACGGCGTTATTTCAAATATGTTTTCGGTTGCCGACGGAAAAATTTCAAGCAGCGGTGAGCTGCTGCTCGTTGTTTATCTCGTTATCGGAACTCTTTTCGGCGAAATGCTGAAGCTTGAACAGCGTTTCAACGGCTTCTGCACCAGGATTGAAAGCAAATTCAAGGCGGGCGGCTTCGCCTCGGGCTTTGTTAACGGCACGGTGCTTTTCTGCGTCGGGGCAATGGCAATAATCGGCTCAATTAATGACGGACTTCGGGGCGACAGCTCGGTGCTCTTCGTCAAGAGTGCGCTCGACTTCACAACGGCGATTATTTTCGGCGCAACGCTCGGCTTCGGCGTTATTTTCACCTTTATTCCCCTGCTGATTTATCAGGGCGGCATAACCCTGCTTGCAGGCTCTCTGAGCGGGATTTTGCAGGGCGATGTGCTCACTCAGCTCTGCGCCGTCGGATATTCAATCATCATGGCTATCGGAATTAATTTTATTTTCGACAAAAAGTTCAAAACACTCAATATGCTTCCGTCAATCTTCCTGCCCGTTGTTTATCACTACATTCTTGTGCTGATAAATATTATAAAATAATATTCTCACTAAAAATCCCCGAGCCGAAGCCCGGGGACTTTTTGCCGTTATCAGAAGTTTTCTCTGTTTTTCTGATTTCTCTGATTCTGCTGCTGGTTCTTGTTGTTCTGCTGATTCTGCTTCTGATTCTGCTGGTTATTCTGCTGATTGTTCTGCTGGTTCTGCTTATTGTTTTCCATGGGAAAGCTCTCTCCTTGTTGTTAATTTAAGGTGATGGGAGTTGAACACAATATGCCGAAAATTTGATATTACGGCGTAT
>JBJEQD010000134.1:0-4842 GCA_051881575.1 Acutalibacteraceae bacterium
GGCACAAAATCGCCGCCATACTTCCGTATGGCAAGATTTTTAACGCAGTTCAGGCAAAAATAGACCGTTTTAAACCATATCGGGTTCGACTCCCATCACCTTAAGCAAATTATAGCATAAAACAGCTGACTGTTCAATCAATTTTGCTTTACATTAATAAAATATTTCGGTTGACGGCACGAATGAAAAATAAATGATAAAAACCGCAAAAAATTTACGCCGTTCAGGCATGTAAAGACGCCTTTACGGCATATTTTCTAAATGTAAATCAAAGTTAACACCTTGAGGTGCAACGGTTTGAAGAAGATTTCTCCTCTATTGAAACACACTCTCATAATGACCGCCGTCAGCCTTGTAATGCGCTCGGCGGGCGTCAGCTTCAACGCTTATCTGACCGCAAAAATAGGCTCGGCAGGAATCGGGCTTTTTCAGCTTGTTATGAGCGTTTATTCGCTCGCCGTGACCTTTTCGGGAGCGGGAATAAGGCTTGCAGGCATGAGAATGACAGTTGAAATCAATTCTTCGGGCAGAAACGACCTGCGGAAATCCCTCGGCATGTGCATAACCTATGCGGGCATCTGCGGGTCGGTTTTCGGCTTTATTCTATATTTCTTTTCGGGATTTATCGGGAATAATCTTATCTCAGACCCGAGAACGGCTCTGCCCCTCCGTATTCTTTCGCTCAGTCTGCCGTTCACGGCGATGTCCTCGGCTCTCGGAGGTTATTTCACGGCGTCCGAGAAAATAACTCAGTATTCAGCCGTTCAATTGCTCGAACAGGGCTTTAAGATTGCGGCGGTGATATTTCTTATCAACCGTATTTCATATCTCGGCACGGCATACGCCTGCGTTGCGATTGTTGCGGGCATGACGGCAAGCGAAATTTTTTCGTTTCTGCTCGCTTCAATTCTGAAAAAGCATTCTCTGCCGCCTAAAAGCACAAAGCTGCCGATAAATCTTTCAAGAATACTTAGGGTTGCAGTCCCCGACGCCGCAGGAACCTGTGCAAGGAGCATACTGCTCACCGCCGAGCATCTGCTGATACCCAGAGGCTTCAAAAAGTCGGGTGAGAACAGCGACATGGCTTTATCCGCCTACGGAAGAATTCATGCAATGGCAATGCCGCTTCTGCTCTACCCCTCGGCGGTTCTGACCTCGCTTTCCGCCCTGCTCATTCCCGAGCTTGCGAAGAAAAATGAAGCGGGAGATATTGACGGAATAAAACGGACGGTCGCAAAACAGCTTAAAAATACGCTCGCCTTTTCTCTGCTCTGCGCCGCATTCTTCGCCGTTTTCGCTCCCGCTCTTTCTCGGCTCGTTTATAAATCCGACGAAGCGGTTTTCTACATGAGAATACTCTCGCCGCTCGTTCCGATAATGTATCTTGACACGGTTACGGACGGAATGCTGAAAGGTCTTGACCAGCAGATATATTCAATGCGATATAACATTATTGATTCTGCATTTTGCGTTGTCATGGTTCTGCTTGCCCTGCCGAAATATGCGGTCAAGGGATATATAATGATACTTTATGCAAGCGAAATCATCAATTTTTATCTTAGCATCGGCAGACTGCTGAAGGTCATAGAGTTTCAAGCACCCTCAAAAGGCATCGCCACATTCGCTCGGTTGAAGAAATACTTAATTTCTCCGACGGAGTGTGAATATCAAAAATATCGGGGCCGAGCGAAACGCAGTCAAGCCCGTTGATTTTGCCGCAGAATATTCCGCATTCAAGCCCTGCGTGAATTGCGGCAACGGTCATATCCCTGCCGAAAAGCTCTTTATAAGCGGCGGTTATTTTATCCCTCAGCGGAGATATTTCTTTATATTCCCATGCGGGATATTCGCCGTAAAAAGAAGCTTTGCAGGAATATTTTTCGGCAATGGTTTTAAGCCGTTCAACCAGCTTTTCCTTTTCGGAATTTTTGCCGCTTCTGACGGAAAAGCTGTAGTTGATTTTGTTTTCATCGCTTGAAAGAATGCCGAGATTGAGCGAAGTTTCAACAAGCCCGTCAATTTCACGGCTCATGGCGATAACTCCGCTCGGAAGCTCCCGGAGCAGAGCGACAGCCGCTTCGGTTGAGCGGTTATCAAACGCCGTTTTAATATTTCCGACGGGAACAACGGATATTTTTGCGTCGGGGTCGGCGTTCTTGATTTCTGCAAGAATTTCTGCGGAAATTTCTTCAACGGTTTCGGGTATAATTTCGCTGTCGGTAACGATTACGCAATGCGAATCTCTTGTTATGGCATTATCCATTTTTCCGCCGCCGATTGAGGCAATGCGGAAACTGCATTTTTCGGAAAGGCTGTCAAGAACCCTGCCCATGACTTTGTTTGCATTCGCATAACCTTTATGAATTTCCGCCCCCGAATGACCGCCGTGAAGCCCCGTAACGGATATTTCAAGGCCGTTTCCGAGAGCCGGTTCTCTGACGGCGTTAAGCTCAATATCGGCTCTCACGCCGCCCGCACAGCTAACCCAGAGAACGCCCTCCTCCTCGGAGTCAAGATTAATCATTCTTTTGCCGCTCAGCACGGAAGCGTCAAACGCCGTTGCGCCGAACATTCCCGTTTCTTCTCCCTCGGTAAAAACTATTTCAAGCGGAGGATGCCTGATATCATCGCTGTCGAGCAGAGCAAGGCACATGGCAACGGCTATTCCGTCGTCTCCGCCGAGAGTTGTTCCCTTTGCAAAAACAAATTCGCCGTCGGTGTCAAGGCGGATGGGGTCATTTTCAAAATCGATTTCGGTTTCCGCAGTCTTTTCGCAAACCATATCAAGATGCCCTTGAATAATAACGGGTTCGGAGCTTTCACAGCCGCACGCAGGCTTGAAAATAACGATATTTCCCGCCTTATCCGAAATATATTTTAATCCCCTGCTGTCGGCAAAGCGTTCGCAGTAGTTTCTGATTTTCTCGGTATTTCCCGAGCCTCTCGGAATCGCCGAAATTTCTTCAAAATAATCAAAAACTTTTTTCGGCTCAATGCCGCTGAGTATTTTCAAATTAAATCACCTCTGATATTTTTATTCAACTATTGAAACAGATATTTTTATTCAACTATTGAAAAATATATTGACATTAATACCGAATTGTGGTATTCTGTTATTAACATCAATAAGGGTTTGAACCAGCTTGGGCAATTGGAGCCCTCTGCTCGTAAACCATATTGGTGTTTTTTTATGCCTTTCTGTGAATTTTAATATTAATCAACAATAATTTCAATTGAATCGGGTGCGGTTATAACCGCATCTTTTCCTTTTTCGGCAGTAAAAAGAATGTCCCCACTCTCTGTCGGAATCAAAATCCGTGCATATTCCAAGCCGTAAAGCCTTGGGGTAAATTTCAGCTTTTTCATGCCCGGTTCAAGGATTTCAAGCCCTGTCAGAGCCATCGGGAGCTGATATGCGGGCGTTCCTCCCCATGCGTGGGAATGGTCAAAGGAATAGTTTTCCTCGGGCGCAATCCAGCCCTCGGCAAGACCCTTTTCACATTCGTTGACAAGCGGAATCCAGCGTTTCATAAGCTTCATGCCGTATTTTTCAAAAAGCCCGTGCTTCCGAACGGCGCAGAGAAGATAATGCATGAAATACGGCTGAATATCCTGAAGCTCGTCGTTGAAAATAATTCTTTCAAGGATATTTACCGCTCTGTCGCCGTCGGCCAAGCCGTAAAGAGCGGCAAGAATATTAGGATATTTAGTAAAATACTTTTTATTGACATTTGCGGGCAGATAGTATTTGTTGCCGCCGTAAGGGTCGCCGAGCCCGTCAAAGTAAAGCTGTTTTTCTTCGTCAAAGAATATTTCATTAAAATTCTTTTTAAATTGAACGCTTTTTTCTTTTATTGAAAACGATTTTTCGGTTTCTCCGAGAAAAGCGAAAATCTCAGCCGCATCGGTCAAAGCCTTGTAATAAAATGCGTTCAGAACCGTCTGACCAAGCGCTTTCGGCGGATGATGCATCGAAAAACCGTCAACGACCGTCCAATCAACAAACATGAAATCGGGCGGAGAATCGATAACGCCGTTTTCGCCGATATAGCTTTCAAAGCGGCGAAGCAGGATTTCGAGCGCATTGCGGCAATAGATAAGAGTATCTTTTCTGCCCGTTATCATATAGACATCGTGAAGCATCTGAACCCATATCAGGCTGTAGGTCGTGTGAAACATAACGCCGTCAAGCCGTTCAAGATTATCAGCGGTGCGTTTCAAATCAAGCTCCGCAAGCCTCATATCTCCGAAGCAGAACAGAGTCATTAAAGATTCAATATAATAATCACCCGTGCAGGCAAGAAGCTCCTGATGCTTTGTGCTGTCAAGGTGAAGGCTCTGACGGCAGATTTTCAGAGTATGCCTGCAAACATCAAAAACCTTGTTCAGCCCCTCATCGCTCGTTGTGACTTCGCCCTGACGGGTCACGGGATACCACGGCGCAATGAACGACAGCCGAACGGTGACGGGCTTATCGGAAAGGTTTTCAACGGTCATTTCAGCCCTTGAAAGGCTGTGCATGAAGAAAGACATATAACTGTCGGCTTTGGCAAAATTAATTCTTTCGCTTCTTTTTTCCTGGCCCTCAAGCTCGCTTGTTTCAAGCTTGATTCTGCACTTTCCGCTTGATTCAAGGCATGGATAAGCTCCGTAAATTCTGCAAAGCTCCGCAGTCACCGAAGCAGTCCCGCCCGCTTCAACGGTTATAACTCCGTTTTCGGGATACAATCTGTTGAGGGAGAGCGGAGGAATCGGAGCGGTTTCGGCACACCAAATATCGCCAGTTTCACGGGCGTTTTTCATTTCGGGGCTTTCAATCGCTCCGTTATAACTTCGGAAGCC
>JBJEQD010000135.1:0-4840 GCA_051881575.1 Acutalibacteraceae bacterium
AAATTTCAAGAAAAGCGGCAATATCCTTGTTGCCCTCAAATTCAAACCGACCCTTGATTTCCTCGTGATAATTCCAGAAAACATAGGTTGAAACTGTATTAAGCCCGCATTCACGCATTTTGAGAAGCGTTTCTCTCCACCGCTCTCTCGGAAGTCTTGAAAAGTGAAGCTCGCCGGCGATAACGGTAAAAGGCTTGCCGTTCTTTGTGAAATACTGCGTATTAGCGCCGTATGGACTTTTTATATTTGAATAGTTGAAGTTCCCCGTTTTAACCTCTTTCGGCTTTGCAATGATTTCAGTTTTCATTAACTCCCCCACCACCTTACGCTTATAAATTTACAGTAATTATTTTACTATGAATCTATGAAAAAAAATTAAGAAAAAATGCTCTGTTTTTTAGATAATCTGCTTTTTTGCGAAATGATTTTATGATTGTTTTTCTAAGCTTTTCGGCATAATTTTGAAAGTTAATCTCTTTCCGATGTGCTATACTTCAAGCAGTATCATTCAACGGAGGATTAAAAATGAATAATATTTTGAAATTCAACTATGATTATTCTCGCTGTATGGTTATGAAATTGGGAATGGCTTACCCCGAAAAGAACATTCCCGGAAAAAGCCATGTGCTTATGACCTTTGAAGAAGCCCTGCCGTATATTCAAAAAATTGACAACATGACACCGGGCATAACGAAAATCTATTATCTCGTCGGCTGGCAGTATCTCGGGCACGATGACAAATACCCCGACTTTTTTGAGGTTAACGAAGCTTTGAAAAGACCTCAGGACAAAACTGCCTGGGACAGCTTCAAATGGCTTTCCGATGAGGCAAAAAAATATGATTCCGTCATCAGCGTTCATATCAATTTCAACGACGCTTATGACAACGCTCCCTCTTTTAACGACTTTGTCAAAGCCGGCGCACTCATCAGAAAAAGGAACGGCAAGCCGCACGCAATTGAAAAATACAACGGCAGAAAATGCTACAAAACCTGTCACAAAGGATATTGGGAATCGGGGCTTTTCAAGCGTCAGTTCGACAGATTTATCGAAACATTCCCGTTTATTGCCGAATCGGGCACAATCCATGTTGACAACTTCCAATGCTACAAGAATTATGCGCCTTTTGTCAGCATAAAAGAAATGCAGAACGCAAGGCGCAAAATGATTGAATATGTTAAATCAAAAGGAATCGACATAACTTCGGAATTCACATATAAAGAGAGCAAAACGCTGCCGAACAGACCGATTTTCGGACTGCCGAGAGACCATTTCAAGCGTTATCCCATGGATACTCTGGGACTGATTCCGTTCAGCTGGTGGTGCTACCGCATGACAAACAAGGAGCTGATAGAAATTTCCCCACAGCTTTACTGCGGAGGCGTTTTCAGAGAGAAAAGACTTAACAGCCTTTTCTACGGCAATATGCACGGCGAAGATATTATCATCAAATCCAACCCCGATTGGGCGGAGGATTTCATCAAAGAATTTGCGACCTGTCAGGTTCCGTTCCATTATCTTTGCACTCATAAACGCCTTGCATTGAAAGGTCATCTGATGAATGAACGCTGTGAATTTTCCGACGGAATAACAACTTTCCGCCGCCACCGCAGTATTGTTCAAAACGGCGAAACAATCAAATTTGAAAACGAACTGTTTATTCCGTATATACATGAAAAAGACAGTTATATCGCATACAGCGAAAACGGATTTGAGGGATTCAGAAAAGTCAGCATAAAAAGTGGAACGGCTTCGGTCTTTGTCATTACCGAAAACGGTTTGCAGCCTTACGGCAAAATTGAAATTATAAATTCAAAAATTAATATCAATGTTAAAGCAAAGCAGGCGTTGCTGATAAGAATTTATAGCAACTGATGATGACCGATAAATCTGATTATATAAAGCACAAACGAAATTTCAAAAAGGAACCACCCTTTTGGGTGGTTCCTTTGCTTGGCGCAGAAGCCATGCGGGGAGATTGGCAATTAAAATATGCCTTTGAATGCTTCAGGGATTGTTTTGGTCATACCGAAGATCTTTTTGAAGAAAGCAACAATCTTATCAAAGAATCCTGCTTTTGCGGTCATTTCCTGCGTGTCGGAGCTTATAATATTTCCGTTCTTGTCATAGACCGTTGCGGTAAATACTGTTTTGCCGCTTGACTTGGGCGAAATCTTGCAGGTTGTGCCGTCTGCGGAAACGCTCATGTCAAAATTGCCGTTGTTTGCAGCCCATTCAACATAACCGCCCTCCGGAATTATTGATGAATCAACATGAAGAATAATTGAATCGCCGTAGGAGATTGAAGAAGTTGAGGGCTTTTTTACAATCCCATCATTAATAATGGGTTCTTCCGGTGTGTTTGAGTCTGTATCATTATAAAAGTGAATGTTTGCATTTGTAAGGCAGGTATTATCTGAACCGATGCTGATCGCATTCCATTCTTTCTTTGTTCCTGAATAATATACATCTGTAAGAGCAGTACATTCTCTGAACGCACCCTCGCCTATGCTCGTCAACTGACTGTTTTTTCCAAAGGTTACGCTTGTCAGTCCGGTGCAGTAAAAGAACGCATTATCACCGATGCTCGTTACGCTGTCCGGGATTGTTACACTTGTCAGTCCGGTACAGTTATAGAACACTTTTTCGCCTATGCTCGTCAACTTGCTGTTTTCTCCAAAGGTTACGCTTGTCAGTCCGGTGCAGTAAAAGAACGCATAACCGTCAATGATTGTTACGCTGTCGGGAAATGTTACACCGGTCAGTCCGCTACAACGATAGAACGCTCTATAACCTATGCTCGTTACGCTGTCCGGAAGTGTTATGCCGGTTAGTCCTTCGCAAGAATAGAACGCATTATCTGCCAATACTTTGGTTCCGCTTTTTATTATACAATTCCCCTGAAACGAGCTTTTAGCCTCTATCAAATTATTTCCGATATACAATATGTCATTTTCCCAGTTGGAAGAATCATTATATATTCCTGTGTCTTTGAACGCTTGTTCTCCTATGCTCGTCAACTGACCGTTTTCTCCAAAGGTTACACTTGTCAGTCCGGTGCACTTATAGAACGCATTTTTGCCTATGCTCGTTACGCTGTCCGGGATAGTTGCGCTTGTCAGTCCGGCGCAGTTACCGAAAGCATAATTGCTTATACTCGTCAACTGACTGTTTTCTCCAAAGGTTACGCTTGTCAGTTTGGTACAGAAAAAGAACGCAGAATCGCCTATGCTCGTTACGCTGTCGGGAATTGTTACGCCGGTCAGTCCGGTACAGCTATAAAACACTTCTTCGCCTATGCTCGTCAACTGACTGTTTTCTCCAAAGGTTACGCTTGTCAGTCCGGTACAACCATAGAACGCACCATCGCCTATGCTCGTTACACTGTCAGGAATTGTAATACTTGTCAGTCCGGTGCACCTATAGAACGCAGAATCACCTATGCTCGTTACGCTGTCGGGGATTATTATGCTCGTCAGTCCTTTACAGTCAGAGAACGCAGAATTGCCTATGCTCGTTACAGGATATCCTTCAATAGATGATGAAATTTTTAATTCACCACTTAAAGAAGCATCACAATCGGTTATAGTTACTTCGCCGTTATTAACATTATATGTCAGAGATAAATTTGTTTCTGCTTCAGCTTTATCGGCAAAAATGTCTTTCAGGCTCGGCAGTTCCAGCCCAACCAGTCCCGCAAGCGGTGCGGCGCCAAACACCATAATCGCTGCAAGTAAAACTGGTAATGCTTTTTTTACTGTTCTTTTCATTTGTCATTCTCCTCTTTTGAATTAGTGCAATTATTCTGACAATGAATATGTTCGCATGTACTCCGATTGCGAAGTGTCATTAACTTTTTCTTCCTATTCATCAACTCACCCCATTGCTGAATAATCAGACTATTTCTCAAAATCATTTTATAGTATTTCCAATTCTATATTATTATATCACCCATGTTACCAAAAGTCTACATTTTTTAACGCAAATGGGAATATTTTCATAGTTATATCAATAATAAATTTCCGAATTGCATCAAGCTGCCTGTCAATATTCTGTTCCCTGCTCGACACTCTGATATAACCGTATTCCATTTCACTACCTCCGATACTTCTTTAAACAATACTGTATCATATAGAAAAAAGCCATATAATATCAAGAAAGAATCGAGCAATACATAAATTATTAAAAGCTAAGTTAACATAAAAATCATATTCGTTTGCGTATGCAGACGGATATTTTTTTCTCCAAAATCACCTTTCTTTTTATTACCCCACCCTAAATGACATACTATATGTAGGTTATAAGACAACAGGAGTAAAACATTACCGAAGAAATAGGTTCTATATAATCACGAATCCGAGCATCGGTATCGGTTCAAGCGAGGAGGAAAGTTAACGAGAGAAAAAGAAAATGACCGGGCAAATCAAACAAAAGCCCGGTCGAACGAGATGACGCAAAGTCCAAATTCAATGAAGTGTTTTTGAAGGAGGTCCTTCAAAAATTCTGCCCATGAACTGCGAGTTGCAGAGACGGCGAAAATCGAATTGAGATTACCGTGCGTCATCGTCACAAGCGGTCGCTCTTTGAAAAAAGAGGACCGGTTCAACAAACGGTTATTTCTTATGATTTTTCGGGAAATAACCAGTTTGTTGGGCGAATGAACGGTTTCATATATGATGAACCGTTCCAGCATTATCAAATCTTTTCATTAAAATTCGGATATTCAAAGAAAACAACAAATCCGAACCCTTGACCGATTGGCATAAGGTTCGGATTTGTATTGTATGGCGCCCCAAACAGGACTCGAACCTGTGACACCGCGGTTAACAGCCGCGTGCTC
>JBJEQD010000136.1:0-23238 GCA_051881575.1 Acutalibacteraceae bacterium
TGACGAAAAAGCTGAAAGCATAACAAGCGACGGAATAATCTATTTGCCCTATTTAATGGGAGAAAGAACTCCGCATCTTGACCCGAATTGCAGAGGCTCTTTTACGGGCATTTCGGTCAATCATAACTGTTTCAATTTTTACAGAGCTGTGCTGGAGGGTGTTTGCTTCAGCCTCAAGGATTGCTGTGAGGTCATTTGTGAATCGGGCATCGATTTGAATACGGTTAAGGTCGGGGGAGGCGGAGCAAAGAGCAAACTGTGGCTTCAGATTCTTGCCGACACAATAACCGAAAACCTGTATACTTCAAAATGCGTTGAAAGCGGCGCATTGGGCGCAGCGATTCTTGCAAGCGTAGGATGCGGCTGTTATTCCTCCGTGACCGAAGCGGCGGAAAAAATGACCGATAACGAATTAACGGAAACCGAATATAATCCGGAAAAGTCGGATTATTATAATTCCATTTATAAAGTCTACGGAAATCTTTATCGGGCTATAAAATCCGCTTCTCTGTAATCCTGCGGCGTTAAAATGCACGATGAAACAAATGCAGTAACGGGCATTACATCATTTATCATTCAATAGTTATATAGCAACAGCGAGTTGCTTGTATTGTCAATCATGTGATGATATAATGAGTCTGAGGTGAAAATCAAAATGGAAACGAAAAATGTAATAGTTGAGCTTCGGCGCAAAAACGGATTATCACAGGATGAACTTGCAGAAAAGGTGTTTGTGACCCGTCAGGCAGTATCTCGCTGGGAAAACGGCGAAACCGTGCCTAATACGGAGACTTTAAAGCTTCTCTCAAAGCTGTTTGATGTTTCAATAAATACGCTTCTCGGCTCTCCGAGGGAGCTGATTTGTCAATGTTGCGGAATGCCGCTTGATGATTCTTTGATAAGCAAAGAGACTGACGGAACATTCAATGAAGAATACTGTAAATGGTGTTATGCCGACGGGAAATTTGTTTATACAAGCCTTGATGAATTGACGGATTTTCTTGTCGAACATATGTCAAATGAAAATTGGCCTCCTGAGCAGGCAAGAGCATATTTTGAATCAAGCCTGCCGAAACTCAATCATTGGAAAGAAGCTGACTGATTTTATTTTAAATTTGCGCATATTATTGAAAAAAGAACTGCCTTTACGGCGGTTCTTTTTGTTATCATTGAATTTTAAAAAATCATAAGCAATTTCAAGACGATATTCTTAAAACAATATTCGATAATTATATTCTGATGTTGACTTATTTCATATCAGATGATATGATAACAACGGAGGTTGTATATAATTATGAAGAGGAAACTTTTTTGTGAGCTCGGACCGACTGCTTATAAAATTTCGGTCTGCAAGGGGATTGCCGTCAGAAATTTTAAGGATTTGATAAGCCGACAAAAGTTTGCAAAATCCAAAAGCCCCGAACCGCTCGAAAATATCATAAAATCTCATACTTCTCTTATAGTGCGCAAGCTACACGGCGTTGACCTTACGCTTCAGCAAAACAAAGAAACCAATCTGCGGCTTGCCGCCGATGAGATTAACGGAATTATAATTCGTCCGGGTGAGACTTTTTCTTTTTGGAAGCTTGTCGGGCATCCGACTGAAAAACGGGGATTCAAAGAAGGCCTGACAATCAGCAGCATTAAAGGGCTGGGTCAGGGAGTAGGCGGCGGCCTTTGCCAAATGGCAAATATGATTCATTGGCTTGTTCTGCACTCCGCTCTCGAAACAACGGAATTGCATCATCATTCGGATGCAATTTTCCCCGATGAGAACCGCCGAGTTCCTTTCGGAACAGGAACATCGGTGTTTTATAAAACTCTTGATTACCGCTTTATGAATACGCTCGAGTGCAACTATCAGATTCTTGTCTGGATTGAGGACGGATATCTTTGCGGCGAGCTGAGAAGCGAAAAACCCTCGGATAAGTCTTATAAAATTTATGAGACAGACAGCCATTTCAGAAAAGAGGGCGAAGATTATTACAGAATAAGCAAGGTTTACAGAACCGAAACCGATAAACAAACAGGGGAAAAAACCGAGAAACTGCTGCTTGATAATCATTCAAAGGTTTTGTATGATCATGCGCTGATACCAAAGGAGCAGATTAGAAATGATTGAGCTCCTGAAAAGATCCTTCGGCAGAGAGCCGAACAATATTGCTTATGCCACTTCGTCAGAAAGCGTAACTTATGCTCAGCTTTGGGACGATGCATCCAAGCTTGCATTTAAACTTAAAGGCAACAAAAAGCCCGTAATAGTTAAAGGACATAAACAGGCTTATATGATAACCGCTTTTGTTGCCTGCATGATGGCTTCCCGTCCTTACATACCTTGTGACAGCTCAATGCCCGAAGGCAGAATCAAGAGGATAATTGAGCTTTCGGGCGCCGATATGGTGATTGACCGGCCAATATCGGATGACGGAGAACGCTTAACGGATTTTGACGAAAACGATGATGACATTGTTTATATTATTTTTACCTCAGGCAGCACGGGAGAGCCTAAGGGCGTTCCGATTTCACGAGACAATTTAAAAGCTTTTATCAATTGGATTACATCGCTTCCGGCTTTAGAGGGAGCAAAGGGGAAAACCGTTCTCAATCAGGCAAGATTCTCGTTTGATTTGAGCGTTGCTGATATTTATTTTTCTCTCTGCACTTCTTCAACTCTTTTTGCATTAACTGCCAAGGAGCAAAGCGACCCTGACCGATTATCCGAATTAATCTTTAAGAGCAATGCATCGATGGCTGTTATGACACCGACTTTTGCCAAACATTGCATGATTTCGCCTGATTTCCAGAAAGACAATCTTCCGAATCTTTCATCTGTATTTTTCTGCGGAGAACAGCTTGAACCAAAAACGGCGGCAAAGCTGTTTAATAGATTTGCCGGAATAAGAATCATCAACGCCTACGGCCCGACGGAAGCAACCTGCGCCGTAACTGCTGCAGAAATAACTCCGCAGGATGTCGTGAAGGATTACCTTCCGTGCGGTGATGTTAATAACGGCACCTGTCGAATTGAAATAACTGACGGAGAAATCGCTTTGAGCGGTGCTTCGGTTTTCAAAGGTTATCTCGGCGAAGAAAGAATTGCCGATAAATATTTAACGGGCGATAAAGGAGAGATATCCGCAGGAATGCTTTATTGTTTGGGCAGAAAATACGGATATATAAAATATAAAGGTCACAGAATTGAGCTTGAAGAAATCCGCCGCACAATCAGCGCAATTGAAAATGTTGAGCAATGCAGTGTTTATACAATCGGTGACAAAACCGTTTTGGGAATTGCCGCATGTGTAACGGCGAAGAATTTGACGGAGCATGAAATAAAGGAAAAGCTTCGCAGTGTTCTGCCGTATTATATGATTCCGAAAACGATTAAAATTAAAAATGAAATATTGTTCAACGGAAACGGAAAACAAAATTTTTGAGGAGTAATGCTGTTTTGAATGTAAAAGAATTTATTAAGGATGTTTGCGATCTTGACGAACTTCCCGAAGATGATCTTGAATTGATTGAAAGCGAAATTCTTGATTCTCTTGCTGTTATTGAGCTTCTTTCAGCTCTTGAAGATGAGGGGATAGTGATTCATCTGACACAAATTGACCGCAGAATGCTCAAAACTCCCGCTTCCTTGCAAAAGCTTATTGATGAAGCCGCCGAAAAAACATTTGCTGTCAAATAGAAGCAATAAAAAATCATTTTTCCGTATCGTTTGGATAATTCGGCTTTCTGACGATTAAATTGTTATTAATTTTCGTGCAAAAAAACCTTTGAAATAATCGTTTCGATTATGGTATAATAGTTATAACGAGTAGCAAAAATGCGTAAGTCCAGTTTTATTGGATTTACGCATTTATTTTTTATGTAATTTTTAGGAGGCAGTTCAAATGGAAGAACAGAATCAGTCATATCTCGGCACAGAAAAGATAGGAAAACTTATGGTCAAATATTCAGTGCCGTGCATCATTTCACTTTTGGTCGGAGCACTCTATAATATCGTTGACCAGATATTTATTGCAAATGCAGATTATCTCGGCTCATACGGTAATGCCGCTAATACGGTTGTGTTTCCGTTAACGGTAATTGCGCTCGGCATCGCCGTTATGATAGGCGATGGCTGCTGTGCTTTTGTCAGCATTTCGCTTGGTGAGAAAAAAGCGGAGAATGCAACCCGCAGCGTCGGGAATTCCGTTCTGCTTTGTATCATCAGCAGTATTTTATTAACTGCGGTTTATCTGATATTTTCCGAACCGATACTCACAGCCTTCGGCGGCAAAGTAAATGCAGAAACCTTTGAGCTTTCAAGAGAATATTTCTTTTGGATTTCCCTCGGTATTCCGTTCTATATGTTCGGTCAGGCGATGAACCCCATAATCAGAGCCGACGGCAGCCCGAGGTTTGCAATGATCTCAACTTTGGTCGGAGCCGCCGTTAATATAATTCTTGATCCTGTTTTCATTTTCGTTTTCAAGTGGGGAATGAAAGGAGCGGCAGTTGCCACGGTTATCGGGCAAATTGTAACAGCCGTACTTGCGGTTTGTTATATTTGCCGAGCAAGAATCATTAAGCCGAGAGTCTCTGACTTTAAACTAAAAGGCAAAATTGTCGGCAAAACATTATCTCTCGGCCTTTGCAGCTTCCTTGCGCAGATTTCGCTTGTTGCTGCAATGGCGGCAATCAATAATATGATTCGTAAGTACGGCGCAATGGATCCGATTTTCGGTCAGGAGCAATATGCTCAGATACCTATGGCGGTTGTCGGAATTGTTATGAAATTTTTCCAAATCGTCATTTCAATTGTAATAGGTATGGCGGCAGGCTGTATTCCGATTGCAGGATACAATATGGGTGCAAAGATGTCGGAAAGAGTTAAGAGCTTATTCACAAAGCTGTTGATTGCCGAAGCATGTGTCGGCGCAGCGGCGCTAATAATTGTTGAGTTATTCCCGAATGTGCTGATACAAATTTTCGGCGCCGCAAACGAAAGCGTATATTATACCGAATTTGCCGTTAAAGCTTTCCGCATTTATCTTTGCATGATGATTCTTGCTTGTATCAATAAAGCAACATTTATCTTTCTGCAAGCGATGGGAAAAGCATTTGAATCAACAATGCTTTCCATGGTGCGTGAGATTGTGTTCGGCGTAGGTCTCGCTCTCTTACTGCCGATATTCTTCGGGCTTGACGGTGTACTTTATTCAATGCCGTTATCGGATATTTTAACAGCAGTCATTTCGGCAGTCATTATTGCAAAGACCTTCAAACAGCTTTCAATTAATGAAAAAGCATGATAAACAGTCGCTTATTCAGCCCAAGTTATTTTGAGCTTATCAATGGTTCTGCCGTTATCGGTGGGATACCATTTTTCGCCGAGCGTCATGTCACTTTCCTTTGCCGCAACATCAATTTTTAACAGATTTGTGCAGTTATAAAAAGCGTAGGTGTCAATTTGCTTGACGGAGGGGGGGATGACAGTTTCCGTTAAGGAAGTACAATATGAAAATGCGTCCTTGCCGATGAATTCAAGCGAAGAGGGGAGAACCAGCTCTTTTAATCCGCCGCATCTGAAGAAAGCCTTTTCTTCAATCGATTTTAATGACTGAGGAAGGGCTATTTTAGTCAGATTCTGACATTTATAAAAAGCTTTTGTCCGGATTGTTTCAACGCCCTCGGGAATCGAATATTCAATCGATTTAACTTCTGTTTTCTGACCGTTTTCGTTCGTCTGCTCAACGGATTTTATATCTCTTGCAAGAGGATAGAAAAGCAGAGTTTTCATGTCTTTTGTGAACAAAACGCCGTCAACATCGCAAAAATACGGGTTTTCTTTTGAAACATTAAACGCCTTTAATTTCTGGTTGTTTTCAAACGCCCAGTTGCCGATTGTTTTAACATTTTTGCCGATATTGATAACTTCTATGCTTTCAATGTTGACTGCCGCAAAGTCAGCAATTTCCGTGACGGGAACGCCCTCATATTCATCGGGAACGGTAACTTCCTTAACCGTTGATTTGTTCGGAATTTCCGTGACCCTTGCTTCGCCGTTTTCAATTTTAATGGTTAATTTATCGCTTCCCATGCCAATGCTTTCGGCACAGCCCGAAAACAAAGCGCAGATAACGAGAATCAACGACAGAATAATAACAGTAAATCTTTTCATCACTTACACCTCGCTTGCGGCAACGGCCTGAGCGCCGTCGCTCTCGGTTTCGCCGTCTTCTTCAATCGCTTTAAGGCGTTCCTGAAGCTCTCTGACGCACATTTCATGCTTTTCTCTTGTGAGGTCATAGAAGAAAAACGGAATGGTAACAAGCACAAGACCGATAACCGTTACCCATGTATAAATGCTGAAAACATTGTTCAGAATCTGCGAATCATAGAGAACATCCCAATCCGAGGTAAAGCCGACGGATTTCAAAGCCCAGGGAACGATAAGACCGATTCCCATGGTTACGGGGTTCAAAAACCAGCCGAAAACGCCCGACATGGCGTCAGCTCTTTCGCCGTATTTCCATTGATGATAATTAAGAATATCTGCGTTCAGCCCGACTCCTACTCCGTCAACAATGGGGGAGACCGTGTTTCTCAGGAACATGGAAATCATGAAAATATAGATATTCTGGAGCTTAACCGCAAGAGCGATTCCCAAAACAGTTAAAAGCGTTAAAGCTCTGAATGAAATAAGAATATCTCTTTTCTGAAAGCGTTTTGTCAGTACGGGGCAGAGGAGATTTCCTGCCGTCATGCCGACAACAACGATATTTGCCGCAATTCCCGAGAACCATTCCATTCTGAGAGAATAGATAAACCACCATGCAAGCAGGCTGCCGACAAGCCATTGCCATTGGCTGAAAATGTTGGAAATATTGGTTATCCATAAATATTTGTTCTTGAGAACATTCTTTGCACCTTTCCAAAAGGTAACCTTTTTGCGCTTTTCCATTGGCGGCTCAATAATTCTTTCTTTGCAGAACGCCGCCGCAAATGTTACTATAACGCCGAGAAAAGCAAAGATCGGAACAAACACTTTATATGTCTTGATGTTAAGATATCCGCCTGTTGAGATTATGAGAATCGGGAAAAACATGCTGATAATCGACGGGAACAGACCCGTAATAATCGGAACGATTGAATGCAGTCTCTGCCTTTCCTGAGAGTTAGGCGTCATAAAGGTAACAAGACCGTTAATGCCTACAAAACTGTTAAGGAAATAATTCATCAGCGTAAAAGCGAAATGAAGAATGACAAGCTTGTTTGTGTAGCTCAGTCCTTCAAGCGGAAGATAGGGAATGACAGACATAATAATTGCGCAGGGAACGCCGCAGATAAGAATGAACGGCTTGAGTCTGCCGTATTTGGCGCAGAACTTTTTGCGGATGAACCAGTTAATGTAGTTTGTTATTCCGCCGACAACGAGGATATTGCCGATAATCTGCGGCAGACCTTTCATAATAAATTCAAACGGATGTGACGGAATAAAATAGCATATCAAGCCGAGAAGAAGCTGACCTATGTATGAACAATGGGCGAAAACCCTCATTTTCGGCGTGAGCTGACCGTGATTTTCGTAAATCAGAATGCCGATGGGGTTCATGAATATCAAAATATAGCCGATAATTGTGCCGATAAGATTAATTATCGAAAAATCCATAGCGGCAAGTCCCATAATAGCTCCGCAGAAATATGACGCAGAAAAAGTCATAATTCCCGAGGCAGTCATAAAGATATATGAGCCTGCCTGAGCGGCGGTATATGCCGTTACTTCTTTCAGCGAAAGGTATTCTCCCTCGTTCGGCTTATCCCAATGCTCTTTGACATATGCCGGAGCGCCTTTGACCTTTTGCCAAAGCTCTGATTTGTTCATAGCTTCATTCCCTCTTTCGTAAGTAAGACTCCGAATTGATTCGGAAATAATTTGCACATGGGTCGGTGACGATTATTAATCGCTGTAATGATACCATTATACATTAACTGTTTAGTAAAATGAAGTGTAAAATCTCAAATCACAAAAATTTGTATAGAATTATCATATTTATTAATATGTAATTGTTACTATTGACGAAATAAAATGTGCGCTTCCTGAGTTGTTTTGATATACTGAGTAAAATACAAAACCGTAACCGGTGTAATTATTGACAAGCAATATTTTGCTGTGGTAATATTTAAATATATAATAAGAAAGCCGGCTTGACATGATTATTCTTATCACAGGCGCATCTCATACGGGGAAAACCGCTCTTGCGCAAAAATTGCTTGAAAAATATAAATATCCCTATTTATCAATTGACCACTTGAAAATGGGGCTGATTCGCAGCGGCATGACAAATCTCACGCCCGAAAGCGATGATAAGGATTTGACGGATTATTTATGGCCGATTACAGCCGAAATAATAAAAACCGCAATCGAAAACAATCAGAATCTGATTATTGAAGGCTGTTATATTCCGTTTGATTATTCAAAGTATTTTCAGGCGCAGTATCTTGAACATATAAAATTCTTTTGCTTGGTTATGAGCGAAAAATATATTCGGAATCATTTTGACGACATCAGAAAATATGCAAGCGTTATTGAATTCAGAGGTGATGACAGGGACTGCACCTTTGAAGCCGTGCTGAATGAAAACGCAGAGGTTCTGAAATTGTGTCAGTCACACAATGCCGAACATATTCTGATAGACGATGAATACAAAATTGACATTGAGTTATAATTTTTATTTTGCAGGTGAATGAATATGAAAGAAACGATACTTCAATTCGGAACGGGAAACTTTCTGCGTGGCTTTGCAGATTATTTTGTTGATAATCTCAATAAAAGCGGTCTTTATGACGGTAAAATCGTTATTGTATCGCCGACGGATTCAAAAACAGTTGATTTAATCAATAAGCAAAACGGCATATACAATCTTATTTTAAGAGGAATTGAAAACGGAAAAGAAATCTGCGAAAGGACGGAAATCAACGCCGTTTCAAGGGCGGTTAATCCTTACCGTGACTTTGACGCTTTTTTGGCGCTTGCGAGTAATCCCGATCTGCGTTTCATTATTTCCAACACGACCGAGGCGGGAATATGCTTTGACGATTCCTGTAAACTGACAGATAAACCCGCAACCTCATTTCCTGCAAAATTAACACGCTTTCTTTATGAACGCTTTAAAAATAAGCTTGACGGCTTTGTTATTCTTGCATGCGAGCTTATTGACAATAACGGAAAAGAGCTTGAAAGATGCATTCTTGAATATGCAAGGCTTTGGAGTCTTGGCGATGATTTTTCAGAGTGGGTCAAGACCGAAAATAAATTTTGCAACACGCTTGTTGACAGAATCGTAACGGGCTATCCGAAGAACGAAGAAGAAAAGATATTTGAAGAAATAGGCGCCCGTGACGAACTGCTTGACACGGCTGAGCCTTTTCATCTTTGGGTTATTGAGGGTGATTTTGAGGATGAACTGCCCTTGAAAAAAGCGGGATTCAATGTTATATGGACAAACGATGTTTCGCCTTATAAAAAGATGAAGGTCAGGATTCTTAACGGTTCGCACACATCTCTTGTTTTTCCGTCGCTTCTCTGCGGTGTTGAAACCGTCAGTGACAGCTTGAAGGACAGGCAGTTAAACGCTTTTCTGAATAATTGTCTGTTTGATTATATTCTTCCCATGCTCGGAGAAACCGAGGATAACAGACAATTTGCAAACGCTGTTCTTGAACGCTTTGCGAATCCTTATATCAGGCATTTGTGGAAATCCATTTCATTGAATTCTGTCAGCAAATTCCGTGCGAGAGTTTTGCTGACGGTAAATGATTATATTGAAAAAAATAATTCCCTGCCGAAACCCTTTATATTTTCGCTTGCATGCCTCGTTGAATATTATAAAACAAACGAAGTTCAGGACGATAAAACGGCTGTTGAGGTCATTAAAAACGGAAATACGGAAGATATACTGAAAAACACAGCATTGTGGGGAAAAGATTTGACTGCCGCAAAAGAGCTTGTTGACGAAAGCCTTGAAAGAATACATAATGACGGCATCAGGGAGGCAATCGCATGGAGTATGTCTTGATAAACAAAAAAGACAATGTTCGGGTCTGCCTTGATAACGGCCATAAATATGCAGTCATGGATATCAAAAAGGGTGAACGGATAATCAAATATGGCTTTCCGATCGGCATTGCGGCGCAGGATATTAAAGCAGGGGAGCATGTTCATTCCCATAATCTGAAAACCGCCCTTTCAGGCGCTCTTGAGTACAAATATACGCCCGATATCAAACCGCTTGAAAGCTCGCAAAGCATTATGATAAATGCCTTTAAACGAAAAAACGGCAGTATCGGGATCAGAAACGATATCTGGATAATTCCGACTGTCGGATGCATAAACGGCGTTGCAAAAACGCTTTCAGAAAAAACAGGAGCTTTTTGCTTTACTCATTCATACGGTTGCAGTCAGCTCGGCGATGATTTGAAAATTACTCAGAAGGTGCTGAGCGGCCTTGTCAGGCATCCGAACGCAGGCGGCGTTCTTGTTCTCGGCTTGGGATGCGAAAATAATAATATTACCGAATTCAAAAAAACGCTTGGAATTTACGACGAAGAACGGGTTCGTTTCTTGAACTGTCAGGATGTTGACGACGAAATAAGCGAAGGAATAAAAATAATCTCGGAATTGCAGAATATTGCAACAAACGACAAACGCACCTCCGTTCCGATTTCAAAGCTGAAAATCGGCTTAAAATGCGGCGGAAGCGACGGACTTTCTGGCATAACCGCAAATCCGCTTTGCGGAAGAATAACGGACAGGCTCGTTTCCATGGGCGGCACGGCAGTTCTGACCGAGGTGCCCGAAATGTTCGGAGCGGAGCAGCTTTTGATGAACCGCTGTGTGAATGAGGGCGTGTTTGATAAAACCGTTGAGCTTATCAATAATTATAAAGAATATTTTATTTCTCATAATCAACCCGTCAGCGAAAATCCGTCTCCGGGCAACAAGGAGGGCGGTATAACAACGCTTGAAGAAAAATCGCTCGGCTGTGTTCAAAAGGGCGGAACGGCGCCCGTAACAGCCGTGTTGAATTACGGCGATACTGCGGAAAAAGCAGGGCTTAATCTTCTTAACGGCCCGGGCAACGATATGGTTGCCGTCACAAATTTGGCTTCTGCGGGCTGTCAGCTCATTCTGTTTACAACGGGCAGGGGAACGCCCCTCGGAGCTCCTGTGCCGACCGTCAAAATTGCAACGAATACCGCTCTTGCACAAAAGAAAAAAAGCTGGATAGATTTCGACGCTCAGTCCGAGAGCGACGAAAGCCTGCTTGAATTGATTGTGCGGACTGCGAACGGTCTTGAAACAAAAAATGAGCAGAATAATTGCCGTGAAATTGCAATATTCAAAGACGGAGTTACGCTTTGATTCTGTATTAAGGCAGTTTACGGAAAAAGCATAAGACCATAAAAAACGACAGCTTTTGAAGGCTGTCGTTTTTTGAATATTGTTGACTGTTTAACTCTTTCTGTTCAAAATGAATGATTCCAAATTGTTTTCATGGTGATATTTAACGGAAGCGGTTTTATCCTTTTGAATAATTATATTGTTCAAGTCAATTCCGTTGATTGCGGCGATTGCAACAATATAGTGGAGCATATCAGCCAATTCCTCACCCAGTTTTTCCTGAAGCTCGCTTCCGTCAGAGGACTTATATCCCGCTCTTTTGTTCAAAACCTCGGCTACCTCGCCGATTTCTTCCACCAGCTTCATGAATAGACCATGTTCATCAGCCCGACCGACGTATCGGTCGGATAAGTAAGCCTGCAAAGCTTCAATTGTTATATTCATTTTTGGTTCTCCTTTGCGGTTCTGCAGGAGGCGATCAAAAGCCTTCGAATGTTTCCGCATAGCTTCTCGGTATATTGATAGGTTTGTGCATCAATTCTTTTTGTCTCGTACATCAATTTTAGCCAGTAGCTTGATTCGTTTGACTCTTTCAATGCGATTTCAAGTTTTGCAACAAAATCCTTCTTACTATGTGCATACTGTGCTTCGTGGATATTTGCACCAACAGATGTACCTGCTCTTGCAAGTTGCTCGGTCATGTAGGAGCTTTTCGGTGCAGAAACGCCGTCAACTAGATTAACAATAGCAACTGCAAATTCAAAAGAAATATCCAGCAATTTGTTTTCGGACATAAAAGCACCTTCTTCCATCAAAAATATATCATAATTTGTAGTGTCTCTTAATGATATATCGCTGATGCGATATGATATACGGCTTACGCCGAATGATATAATATCCGTTCCTCTCATACGCAAAGCGTATATCATATGTGAAACAGATATCATAGCATCAGCTATATCATCCGTTCCGCAAGGAACGGATATCATTGTAAAAAATCTCTTTTGTCAGGTAGACAAAAGAGATTTTTTACATGGTGCCGGTGGCGGGGGTCGAACCCGCACGGGGTATTAGCCCACCGGATTTTGAGTCCGGCACGTCTGCCAATTCCATCACACCGGCGAATCAGCTTTTCTATTATAGCTTATTAAAATAAAAAAATCAAGACTTATTATTCAATAATTCTCATTCATCGGGACATTTTGGGGGATTTAAGCAATTTATTTTTCGCTTTCATGCCGTCATTGTTAAAAAATATGTAAATTCAAAGAAAAATAACAAATAAGCTTGCATATTATGAAATGAGAGAGTTTAACCGTTTCTGAACGGTTTTTAAATTTTCTCTAATTGACAATTTATAACAATTTTTCATCGAATTATTTTATATAATCATTTTGGGCTTCGTATGGCTTGCTGAAAATATGAAGAAGAAAATGAATTATCTGAACCGGCAGAAGGGTGGTTTTCAAAAATGCCTTAGCGATATTTCGGATTAATTTCTGAATCATACTATTTCATCTGTCAAATTTATATTGAAAGGAATGATTAATTGATGAATTCCACCGCAATTAAGAAGAAAAGCGTCAAAATAATTGCCTTGTCAATGTCGTTGCTGATTATGCTTGCGGTCATTCCGTTTTCCGCCTCTGCCGCAGTCGATTTAACGGTTTCAAACGTTGTTGAGTATCCGACTGCAACCGATATTTATTCAGGTCAGGCAGCAAAGGATTCGGTTTTATCCGGCGGAAGAGTTGAATATAACGGAGTTGAGGTTCCCGGTCATTTTGAGCATGTTGACCCTGAAGATCCGATTTATCTCAAAAGATATAATATAAAATTTGTTCCCGATGACACAAACACTTATAACGGCTTTACAATTGAAAAATGCAAAAAAGTCTCGGTAACAATCAGCCCGACCGTTCCTGTCATTGTTGGGGATCTTCCGACTGCGTCGAGCATTAATTACGGAGAATCGCTCAGAAATTCAATAGTTACTTTTAACGGCAAACTTGTCAATCCTCACAATGAAAACGATCCGAAGCTGGAAGAGTTCACCTATGAGTGGGAAATACCCGATACTGTTCCTGAGCAAAGCGGATATTTTCCGCTGCGTATTCGCCCGAAATATTCAGCTTCGGGTTGGTATAAAGTCATAACTCAGGATGTATGGGTTGAAGTTATACCTCCGGAAATTCCTCTTGCGGAGATTATAACATACCCGACCATTGATGAATTCACCTACAATGTAAATTACAAGTGGGGAGATTTTGAGCTTAAAGGCGGAGAAGCAAATGTTCCGGGTAAATTTGAAATATCAGATGCTTGGAAAGATGTAAAGCCCGAAACTTCACCGATAGGACCCGAAGTCATCTTCACCCCCGATGATCAGACTGTTGCTCAGCCCGTAGCATTCAGACTTCCCGTTAAAGTTAAAAAGGCGGATCCTTATCTTATTTCTGAAGACGGAAGCGGTATTCCGACAATTAAAGTACCATATATGACTGAAATGACGCTTAATCAGTTATACGGGCTTTTAATGGCATATGTTCCTGAAGATATCGGAGTTCAGCAAATGCAGATGAAGGATATGGATAATAATGAATTGCCATATGCTGACCAAATGCTTGATGTCGGGCTTCATGAGTTGGAGTTTAAGCTTACCCCGAAAAACAGTGCATGTTATAACACAAAAATGGTGAGATTTAATCTTTTGGTTGAGCCGAAAAAGCTTGATGCCAGAATAGAAAATTCTTCAGGCAAGCTGATAATCAGAATGCCTGCAAAAACCGAGGCTACTTTTGATATTTATCTGAACGATGAGCTTGTTCTCGAAAAAGTCAAGGCATCAACCTTGTTTGAGGTTGAACAGAAAAAGAGCGGACCGTTTGTGTTAAAAGCGGTTTATAACGGAGAAGACAACAGATTTATAATACCCGATATTATATATGACAAAGGATATGTAGCTCTGAAATGGAGATTCCGTGCAACCGGATTGGAGAGATCGGTGCTGTATGAATACGGTGCGGAGGTTGTTCACACCGCTCCTCCGACGGATATATCAAAACCCGATAAACCGTTTTACGGGTTCACAAATTGGGAGGTAGTCAGCGGGAACCCGAATCTTACCGATGAACAGCTTCAAAACGCCGAGGTCAGATTCACTATGCCCGACGAAAATGTTGAGCTTAAAGCTAACTATAAGTTTTCGTTTAAGCTGTTTTTCGATTGGCTTATTGCAGAAATAACCGAGTTCTTCGTTCAGCTTCGGTCAACTGTTAAGGCTGTTATTGAAGCGCTTGCTAAAAGGTACGGTTAAGCTTTCGGCTTTTCCGTAAAAAATAAAAAACGATTTAATATTTCTTCATCTGATTATTCAACTGAGCGTCGTGCGTAACGGCAAAATGCGCCCGCAGAAGTGAAGGTTTCCCTCACTGCTGCGGGCGTTAATTTTTCTGATTATTCAGCCGGATTTGTTCTCCATATGTAAGTATAGCTTCCGTTAAAATTATCTGCTTGAGTCAAAACCTTGTATTCTCCGGAATAAGGCAAGCTGACAGTAAATTCAGAGGTCGGAATATCCGTTCCCTGATAGCAAAACTCTTCAGAAGAACCCAAATATACAACGGTTATGTTTATTGTTCCGCTGTTACGGTTAACCGCTATTTCAAGCTCGCCCTCCATGCCTTCATCAACTTGATAGAATCGCTGTTCCGTTCCGTTATAAATTCTCTGTCCGTCTTTGATATCAACATTCATTTCGGGCTTTTCGGATTTGCCGCAGGAGCAGAATGTTAACAAAACAACGGCAAGCAGAAAAGCTGATAGGATTATTTTTCTATTTTTCATCCGGAGCTTCCTCTTTGTAAGTTAACAATGCGAGTGCCATGCCCCATAGCGGACCGAGAGCTATGCCCAAGCCGTGATTTTCCCAAAGCCCAAAGCTGTTCAGAACGGGGCTTGCCATAAGACCTAACGCCATTCCGAGTGCAATGCGATGATCCAACCCTTTTTCTTTTTTACCGTGCCCTATTCTGACACAAATGATTGCAACCGAAAGACCGCAAAGAACCCAGGGCAGGGCGGCTGTAATAAAATCTTTCATTTGATTCAGCTCCTTTTAGTTGGCGATGAGGAATGCCGTTTTTTAATCGGCGCATTCGGGAATTATTATTGCAGCTATTATATAGGCAATAATTCCGCTGCCGCCCAAGGCGCAAAACAGCGCCCAACCGAGCCTCACAAGAGTGGGGTCAATGTCAAAGTATTCCGCAATGCCGCCGCAAACGCCGCAAAGCATTCTGCTGTTCTTTGAACGGTAAAGTCTTTTATTCATCTTTCTTTTCCTCCGAATCATCTGTAATTATAAGGCGATTTCTTCAAACTTTATTTCAATTCTGCCGACACCGCCGTCAACATCAACCGAGTTAACTCCGTTTCCGAAAACAGCGCCGTCTGACGCTCTTTCGCCGCCTATAACGGCTTCACCGACGCCTTTGTCAAGGTCAATTCTGTAGTCATTCTGAGCTCCGATTAATGTTAAGCTGAGATCGCCGACGCCGCAGTCCGCTTCGCAGTTTCCGCTCAGGCGGCTGACGATGCTGACCTTGCCGACGCCCATATCAAAATCAAGATTCGCAAGATCGCCGCCACTGATGTTGAGCTCGCCCGCACCGCCGTTGATTCTTGAAGAGGAGAGAGCAGAAAGCTTGCCGATATCCGTTTTGCCTGCGCCAAGGTCAAGATAGAGCTTATCCGCCGTAAGCTCATCTATTCTGACTGTTCCTGCTCCTGCCGAAATATCGGCTTTGTCAAAATTCTTGTTTTCGGGAACGGTTAATATAACCTTAATTTCCTGATAATTGAAACCGCCGACAACGGTGTCCTCTTTAAGCGTCAGAGTGCCGTCATTGGTTTCAACGCTCAGATATTTATGGTTGCTTTCAACTGAAAAGTCGGTTCCCGTTTTGATTTCAAGCTGTGCGCCGCCCAAATCAATGTCAAGCCTGTTAACATCGCCGTCAATCGCATAGGTTTTCATTTCTCCGGCAGCGTCATCACCGCCGAATACGAATGATAAGCCCGAAATTGCGCCGATTATTCCGCTGAAAATGCTGACGATAAGAAAAATTGCGAAAGCGACTGCAAAATACTTGATAATTTTCTGTGCTGTTGTCATTTTACATCAACTCCTCCGAACATGCATGTAGCGTTAATATAGAGCGTGGGTATGTTTGCCTGATTATTGTTGTGCTTTTTGTCCGATACTCCGCCGAAAATCGAGGTTGAATTGATTTTAACATTCAGATTGTCGGGAACAAAAATGTCAATTCCTCCGAAAATCGCCGATGCGTTAATTACGCAGTCCTTTTCGATTACCGCACCACGAAGGTCGCACTTAACTCCGCCGAAAACCGCATTTAATTCCGCACCGTCAAAAACCTCGCCGTCAAAATTGACATTTGTGCCTGAAAAGGTTGCCGTTGCATTTTTTATCTCGGTGCCGTTGCTCTTGAGCATTTTATAAACCTCAGTTCCTTTGTTTCCGCATATGCTTTTGAAAATAATGCTGATTCCGATAATTACTATTGCCGCAGGAATAAGAAGCTTCCAGAACATATCGAAGCTCAGAACATCCTGACAGCAGAGCAGTAAAAATACGCCGACGCATATGCCGATTAAGCTTCCGCCCTTGTCGTGACTTGTGAAAAGACTGATAACGCACGGAACGATAATGATGAGCGTCCACCAACCGTCAAAGAAAATGTTTATGCTTGTAACGCCGAATGCGTTCAATGCCAGAATTACGCCTGCCGCAACAAGCACAATGCCCCATAAAATATTGCTTACTTTTTTCATGTGAATTCTCCTTACTTCGTTAATGTTAAGAGTTTTCCTCTTATGCGTTTATTATACATGCTTTCCGCATTTAATTATAGGCAGTTTTTTCAACTGATTGTGTCATTTTTATAGATTAAATCTTGAAAATTTAAACGCTTTTCCAAGGCCTGCCTTTTTGGTGCCAACCCTGCTTTTCCCAATAGCCGTAGTCAGGCTCCATGGGCGGGAAATGCTTGTGGGATAGGCGCATCAGATAAAACCACTTTTTACCTCGGCTGTTGCATCCCTGTTTGCCATAGTTCTTCTTTATTTGATTGGCAATTGAGTCGGTCTTTTGGTGAATTTTTTTCAATATTCTGTCGGGTATTTCATCGGGCTTTAACGCCTGCACGCCGATGCCGAGCTTATAGACCTTGTTAACGCCCCACATTTCAAGGCTGTCTGCCATATCCTTAACCGTGCTTTTCATTCCGCCGCCCGCCGCAGTGCTTATCGCAACCGCTTGCTTTTTGCTCATTTGCGGCATGGGTCTGTGAACCATCCACCAGGTTCCGAAATGGTCAAGCAGGCTCATCATCTGACCTGTGGCATGATAAACATAAACGGGGCTTTCAAATATGAGCAAATCGGCTTCCAGAATTGCCTGAGCAATCGGTTCAAGCTCTTTGAAGTGAGGGCATTTGGACAGCTCCGTTTTAAAACAGGTGTAACAGCCCATGCAGGGCTTGTTAAAATCCCTCGGCAGAAAGAATTCTTTGATTTCTCCGCCGACCTTTTGTGCAAGCTCCCTTGCAACCGTGCAGGTGCTTCCCTCATGGCTCTGACCGTGAATTATCAGAATTTTCATAATATCAACCTCTTATTTTTTTGTTTGACCTTATTATAATTGCTTTTCGCCAAAGTTGATAGGTATATTTTATAGCCGAATGTGTCCGAATTAAAGAAAAGCTGTCGGTTTTGTAATGTCACCGACAGCTTTAAGACAAATATATTATTGTATAAAATTATAATGTTTGTTTTTCAGTTCGTTTTTGAACCGTCAAGAAAATCACGCCGATACTGCGACGGTGTAACGCCCTCGGACTTTTTAAATACCTTTGTAAATACACGGTAATCGCCGTAGCCCGACTGCTCCGAAATCTCGGCAATCGGTAAATCCGTGCTGAGAAGCAGCTTTTTTGCATTTTCCATTCTTATGTTAGTCAGATAAGTCAGAAAATTTACGCCGATTTCATTTTTGAAAAGCTGGCTGACATACTGTGTGCTGAAGTGAAATTCTTCCGCCAAAACGGTTAAGCTGATTTCTTCGGATAAATGCTTCTGAACGAAACGCACAATCTTATTTATAATGCGCTCCTCCTGACCGTCGGTTTCTTCCGCCGACTTTTGCTCAAACAGAGCGATTTTCAGATTATCAATGCAAGCGCCGAATTCCTCATAATCAACGGGTTTAAGAATATAATCCGTGATTTGAAGCCGAAGGGCTTCACGGCAGTAAGCAAAATCGTCATAGCCCGACACGATAATAAACGCCGTATCGGGGTGCTTCATCCTGCTGAGCTGAATAACTTTAAGCCCGTTCATAATCGGAATGTTGATATCCATGGTTACAATATCGGGATTCAGCGCATCAATCTGCGAAAGAGCTTCCATTCCGTCAGCCGCTTCGCCGACAACCTCGCAGTCGTGAGCCTCCCAATCAAATAGCTGTCTGAACCCTTGGCGTATGATTATCTCATCGTCAACTAAAAGAACTTTAAGCTTTTTCAAAACTGTTCCTCCTCAAAAGGCAGAAGAATATGCGCCGTAACGCCTTCGCTTTCGTTATCCGTGTAAGACAGCCCGAATTCATTTCCGCATAGCAGTTTTATTCGCTTTTGAACATTCAGAATGCCGATGCTGTTGCCCGTAAGCTTCGGAGCTTGTTTAGCGTAGTTTGCCAGCATTTCGTTAACCTCTGCTCTTTTGCCCTCTGCAAAGCCGCTGCCCGAATCGCAGACGCAGATTTCCAGCTTCCCGTCGTCTGTTTTCTTTGCCGAAACGGAAACCTCTCCTCGGTAGCCTTTATTCTTCAAGCCGTGAATCAGGCTGTTTTCAACAATCGGCTGTAAAATGAAATTAGGCACGGAAACACCGCCAAGATCGGGGTCAATGTCACATTGATATTCAAGCTCGGGATAGCGGTAACACATCAGTTCCATATATGTTTCAAGCAGCTCGGTTTCATCGTCAAGCGTAACCATCGGCTGATTGACCTTTACGCTGTGTCTGAAAAAGTCAACAAGCTTCATAAGCAGGTCGGCAACCTTCTTATCTCCGTCAAGCTGAGCCTGAATGCGAATGGAATCAAGCGTGTTATAAAGAAAATGCGGATTGACCTGACTTTTTAAGTAAAGCATTGACATTTTTTGCTCCGTCAGCTCTGCACGGAGAATATCGGGATTTTCCAGAATCAAATAAAATGCAAGAGTAATCAGCGTAATACCCATTCCGCTGATAAGCCAGGTATGATTAATTCCCTGGAGCGTTGTAACCGTCAGCTCAACAATCGAAGCGATTGCGATTGCGAATTTTTTCTTTTTCTGAATGCTTTTCCAATTTGCAAGCAACAGCCCCGTTCCGAGAAGAAAATAAAAAGCAAGGCTGATATAGCAGAAAACTACATGGATTCCGTCAGAATAATTGCCCTGAGGGGTAACGGCGTAATGAATCGGAAGAAAAATATCGCCAAGCTCGGCAATAATCAGATAAATCGCCGCCGCTTTGACAAGCTTGCGAGGCTTGCCCGTTTCCTCCTCGACCAATATTGCAATATATTGATAAAAGAGAAAAAATATAAAAATCATTGTGCCGATAAACAGTCGGTGGCAAATATCGTTTAACAGTTTCGGAACGGTTCCAAGGTGATTGACCGTATAAACCGTAACTCCGTCAAATATCAAGTGTATCAGCGTTACAACCAGAAGCACGGAAAAGGTACTGTGCAGCTGAGTGTATTTCTTTTCTGCGGAGAAATAGATGTAAGCCACAAAAGCAACAACAATAAACAGCGCAATTTCCATTCTCAGCATTGGCTTCACTCCATAAAACTTATTTATTATCCAAGCTTACACACAGCGGTGTTGCTTTCAGCTCCCCATGAATCAATCGCCGTTATTGCAACATATTCTGCGTTTTCGGGCATGGTTGCGGGAAGTCTCAGCTCAACGGTTTCGGACATGTTCTCAAGACCGAGAACAAAATCGCTGAAATACAGCAATTCGGATATTGCGTTTTTGCCCCCGTTTTCGTCATTGCTGACGGGGTTTCCATTATAATCCGCTTCATAAAATTCAATTACATTTTTATTTTTATCAAGGAATTGAAGTTTGTATGAATGAACAAAATCGTCGTCTGTGCCGGCATTGAATGAAAGGATTTTCTGAGGATTTCCGTTTACATCCGTGATATCATTGACTGAAACGGTTAGAAGCGGATTAAGCTCGGGAGCTTTATTTCGCTGCGCTCTTGCGTCTGAATACTCAGAAAGACTCTCGGTGCTGCCGAAAGGAGCGTTGATAACCCACGGCGCTTTCAATTCTTTTCCGGTATTGGCTTCAAGACGGTTTATTGTTACCTTGTCGCTGTCAATTTCCATATACAAACAGCAGGGGAGTTTATCAGCCATTGAGTTTCCGTATGCGTCAACGGGAATACTGCCGTTAAACTTTCCGCCTTCAAGCTCAATATAATCGAGACTCTGCGTTTGAAATGCCGTAAAGCTTCCCTGCCAAATTGAACGCTCATCAATAAGAGAATAATGAGAATGGCCGGAAATGGAGATAACCTGACTGTAATCCTTTAAAACATCCGCAATATCAGCATTGCCCCATTCGTCTGAGCCGTAAGCGGTGTCGGAGGGGTTGAGGTGTGAAACAACAAAAATCGGCTTTGTCGGGTCAGCGGCAACGGCTTTGTCAAGTTCATTTCTGATCCATTTCTTGTCGGAATATGACTTGTCATATGAACCGTCGGATGAGCTCCAACAAATGAAGTGATAGCCGTTGATGATTTTATGACTGTAGGGATATTCTTCGGTATATTTTGTGAAACGCTTCTGCATTTTTGCGGGCGTTGCAACTTCAAATGAATCAACAAACGGAGCAAGCCAATAATCATGATTACCCATGACATAAACAGGAATAGGCTTTTCGCCGTCGCCCATAACTTTGTTATATACTTCTTTAAAGGAACCGTATGCCTCATCGGTTCCGAGGTCGGTAAAGTCTCCGCCGATAATCAGCACATCCATTCCCTTATTTTTGAGCATGGAAAGCGTTTTTTCAAAGGATTCGTACTGATGCGAGCCGCTTTTTCCGTTTGCAGGCAACTGCAGGTCGCTGATTACGGCAACACGAAGCGGATTACCGTTGGTATCTACCGTATATTCTTTGGTTTCGTCCGTTGTTTTGGCATAGCCGAGCGTAACGCCCGCAATTACGCCGACTGCACAGAGAATTGAACCGGCGGCAATAAATGCTTTAACAAGTTTTTTCTTTTTCATAAAAATGTCTCCTTTTTATGTCTGTAATTTACAGTCTCTTCCACAAAACTCAAGGTAATTTGATTATACACATTCATCTTGAATATATCAAGCAGATTATTTGATTTTATGTGAAAAATAAATAACATTATATTCGGAAAAGTGAACGGTTGCCAAAATCAGTTGCCCCTGACACGCTCCGAAATGTACGCTGTGATGCAAAACTAAATAGTGAGAGCCGCAAATCGTCTCACAAGACAATAAAAAAGCATTACCGACTTCATCAGCCGATAATGCTTTTTAGAATTTAATTTATTATTCCCACTCGATTGTGCCGCAGGGCTTGGGAGTGAGGTCGTAGAGGACTCTGTTAACTCCCTCAATTTCGGTGGTGATGCGCTTGGTGACGGTTTCAAGGACATCATAGGGGATGCGCTCGATTGTTGCCGTCATGGCGTCAACGGTATTGACTGCACGGATAATGACGGGATAAGCAAAGGTGCGTGCATCGTTCTTTACGCCGACCGATTTGAAATCGGGAACAGCGGTGAAATACTGCCAAACCTTTCCCGCAAGTCCGTTTTTGTCAAATTCCTCACGGAGAATAGCGTCCGATTCACGAACAAGCTCAAGCCTCTCTCTTGTGATGGCTCCAAGGCAGCGAACGCCGAGACCGGGGCCGGGGAACGGCTGACGGTAAACCATGTTATCGGGCAGACCGAGAGCTTTGCCGACAACTCTGACTTCGTCTTTGAAAAGGAATTTCAAAGGCTCAACAAGCTCAAACTGAAGATCTTCGGGCAGACCGCCGACATTGTGGTGAGCCTTGACCGGGCCGGATTCAAGAATGTCGGGATAAATCGTTCCCTGAGCAAGAAACTCAATTCCGTCAAGCTTTCTGGCTTCTTCCTCAAACACTCTGATGAACTCTGCGCCGATGATTTTTCTCTTCTTCTCGGGCTCTGCAACGCCTGCGAGCTTATCAAGAAAACGGTCAACCGCATCAACATAAACAAGGTTTGCATCCATCTGATTGCGGAAAACTTCAATAACCTGCTCGGGTTCGCCCTTGCGGAGCAGACCGTGGTTAACATGAACGCAGACAAGCTGTTTGCCGACTGCTTCAATAAGGAGAGCGGCAACAACGGATGAATCAACGCCGCCCGAGAGAGCGAGAAGAACTTTTTTATCGCCTATCTGTTCACGCAGAGCCTTAACCTGCTCGTCAATGAATGCTTTTGCAAGCTCGGGAGTGTTAATGCGCTGCATTGTTTCGGGTCTTTTATTATTGCTCATTTATTTTTCCTCCGTTAAATCAGTTGGTGTAGTTGTCAAAATATCCCTGAACAAGAACGACGGGAGTGCCTTTATCGCCCGAACCGCTTGTCAGGTCGCAGAGTGAGCCGATAAGGTCGGTGAACTGACGGGGAGTTGTTCCCTGAGAAGCCATATTACCGACAAGGCTGCCTTCTTTTTCGGTGATTTT
>JBJEQD010000137.1:0-23070 GCA_051881575.1 Acutalibacteraceae bacterium
ATATTTTGAAGTTACTTCTCTTCTTTTTTGGGTCACATCATTTTAGCACATACATAAATTCTTAATAATTCTCTAATTATTGCACATATTTGGTGGATTTGTCACATTTTGATAGCACATTTTGTGTCTTGAAGCGAAAAAACGGGCATTGACCGTAATAAGCCAATGCCCGATGTAATAATTAAGCTAAAAAATCGGATTATTCCGTTTTGGGAAGAAGCGAAAGAGATTTTTCAAGCTCCTCGTCGGTGGGAATATAATCGCTCATGGTTTTGTTGTTGAACGATTCGTAAGCGGTCATGTCGAAATAGCCCGTGCCGGTAAGACCGAAAAGAATTGTCTTTTCTTCGCCTGTTTCCTTGCATTTGAGAGCTTCATCAATTGCCGCTTTGATGGCGTGCGACGATTCGGGAGCGGGGAGAATGCCCTCTGCTCTTGAGAACTGAACGGCGGCGTCAAATACTGCGGTCTGCTCATAGGAGCGGGCTTCGTCAATATAGCCGTCATGATAAAGCTTGCTGATGATGGGCGACATGCCGTGGTAGCGAAGTCCGCCGGCGTGGTTTGCCGAGGGGATGAAGCCGCTGCCGAGAGTGTACATCTTTGCAAGCGGAGTAACCTTGCCCGTGTCGCAGAAATCATAGGCATATTTACCTCTTGTGAGCGAGGGGCAGGAAGCGGGTTCAACGGCGATGAAATAGGGATTCTTTGTGCCGTCAAGCTTATCCTTCATGAATGCGGAAATAAGACCGCCGAGGTTTGAGCCGCCGCCGGCGCAGCCGATGATGATGTCGGGATATTCGTCATACATTTCCATTGCAGCCTTTGATTCAAGACCGATTATGCTCTGATGGAGCAGAACCTGATTGAGAACCGAGCCGAGAACATAGCGGCAGTTATCGGTTGTGACGGCTTTTTCAACCGCTTCCGAAATTGCACAGCCGAGAGAACCCGTTGTGTCGGGCATTTCTGCAAGAATTGCACGGCCTGCGTTGGTAGTGTCGCTGGGGCTGGGGATGATTTTTGCGCCGAAGGTTTCAATGACATTCTTTCTGAACGGCTTCTGATAGAAGCTGCCCTTAACCATGTAAACGGTAAGGTCGAGTCCGAGGTATGCACATGCCATTGAGAGCGCCGTGCCCCACTGACCTGCGCCGGTTTCGGTTGTCAGGTGAGTTATGCCCTGAGCCTTTGCGTAATAAGCCTGAGCAATGGCGGAATTGAGCTTGTGGCTGCCCGAAGTGTTGTTGCCCTCAAATTTATAATATATCTTTGCGGGAGTGCCGAGCTTTTCTTCAAGGCAATATGCTCTGATGAGCGGTGAGGGGCGGCACATTTTGTAGAAATTAATGATTTCATCGGGGATATCAATATATCTTGTTGTGTTGTCAAGCTCCTGAACGGAAAGCTCATGGCAGAAAATTGCGTCGAGCTCCTCGGGCTTGGTTATGGGCTGAAGTGTTCCGGGATTGATAAGAGGATCGGGGAGCTCTTTCATATCAGCACGAATGTTATACCACTGTTTCGGAATAAGCTCCTCGGGAAGATTAATGCGGTAGGGGATGTTCTTTTTGTTTGACATAATGATTGACTCCTTTCGTGCAATCTGAAAATAAAATAAAAAAACTCCTGTCCCTGAAAAAAAGGGACAAGAGAATGATTAACAAAACTCCTGCGGTACCACCCATATTGACATATAAACTGTCCGCTCATTTAACGCACCATCATGCGTTCTTCGCTGATAACGGGTGAAGCTCCCGTCGGTCGCTAATTGCAAAAAATGCTTTCGCTCCGCCCTCGGAAGTCCATTCAATCTGAGCCTGTCTGCCGCAATCGCACCGCCTGCGGCTCTCTGAAAGACGGTTTTCAAACCTACTAATCTTCCTCATCGGTTTTGATGTTGGTGTGATTATAGCACCGTAAAAACCCGTTGTCAAGAGTTTTTTGCAAAAATTTTTTGTATTTTCTTACAAATTTTCGCATAAAATCTTGTTAGCTTGCTCAATTGAATTTGCGTTGGTTTGATGATAAAATGTAATAAATAACTGATAAAAACGGAGAGAAAAGCCATGAAAGAAAAAAAGTCCTCTCAGGAGATTTTGAGAGACGGCTATGTTCCCAACGGACGGCTGTTTTCTTATGCGGCGGGTATTGCGGGTCAGAACATGAATTACGCCTTCATCAACGGCTGGCTGTTCTATTTCTGCAACAATGTCCTGAAAATCAGCGCAAACGCAGTCGGATACATAACGAGCATCAGCCGACTGTGGGATTCGGTCAACGACCCGATAATCGGCGCTCTGATTGACCGCCATGTTTTCAAAAAGACGGGTGAAAAGCTCAGACCTTATCTGATTTATCTTCCGCCGATAATCGGTTTGCTCAGCGTTCTGATGTTCACCGATTTCGGGGTCGGCAGCAAGGTTTCTGTTGCGTTAATTCTTGTTTTTTATCTGCTTTGGGATGTATTTTATTCAATGCAGGATGTTGCCCTTTGGGGAATGCTTGCGCTCTCATCACCTCATTCCGAGGAACGGGCGAGGGTGTCTCAATGGACGGCAATCGGCGTAACGGCAGGCTGTGCATTAGCCGGAATATTCCCTCTTGCAAAGGACTTTGCGGTTTCAAATCTCGGAATCAGCATGAAAACCGTTTTCTTTGTCGGCTCTTTGATTCTCGGCCTCGGCGGTCAGGCGATTTCGCTTGCTGCGGCAAGAATGAAGGAATCCGTCAAGGAAGATAAAAAAGAAGGCGAGAGTTTTCTTGAAGCCGTGTTTGTTCTCCGCCATAACAGAACGCTCCTGCTTATTTCTCTTGCAAGATTCCTTGAATACATCAAGCTTTCCGTTCCGTGGGCTTATTTCTTTGAAAGCCAGGTATCATATAAGGTCGGCAATATAGAAATCGGCGGAGGTACGGCTCAGTTCCTTTACGGCGGACTTACAGGCGCTCCGGGCACTCTTGCAATGTTTGCCGCCACCAAAATCGTTGATTTGGTCGGCGGAATGAAGCGAGTTCTGATTCTTGCTCAGGTTTCATCTATAGTTTTGAGAACGATTTCATTCTTTGTCGGCTTCAACAGCCTCGGCAAAATGCTTGTAACAATTCTGCTTATGGCGATTCAGGGAATCCCCGCAAACATGGTTAATATCGCCCAGCGTTCGCTTATGAGCGACTCAATAGATTATGTTGAATACACAACCGGCAAGCGCACCGAGGGAATCACATTCTCCATGCAGAATTTCACAACCAAGCTCGGCGACGCCCTTGCGCTTTTCATCAACGGCAAGCTTCTGACCCTTGTAAAATATGACCAGAACATCGCAATGACCGCTCAGAATGCAACATTCATGAAGTGGCAGTGGCCGATGTTCATTCTCGGCCCCGTAGTCGGCGCAGTTCTTTATCTTATCGTTATTCTTTTCGTCAAGGATGATAAAGAGGAAAAGAAAATGGTTGAACGGGAGCTTAAAAAGCGCCGTGATGAGCTTGCAGCAAAATCGGCGACAGAGCTTGAAAAAGTTACGGCTGAATAAAAATCAGAATACCGCTCCGAAATGCCCTTAAAAAAGGCAACGGAGCGGTATTTTTGTGTTTTTCTTAAAATTTAAAGCGTTTCAACCATTCTTCTGAGGTTTTCGAGCCCGATTTCAATTCCGTCAAGGCATTTTTCGATTCCCTCAAATTCAACGCTGACAAAGCCGTCATATCCCGATGCTTTTGCAACCGAAAGGCATTGAAGAACGGGGATATCTCCGTGGCCTATTACAGCGCCTCTGAGATAATTTCCGCCTCTCGATTTAAAGAAGCCTTTGCCGGGATTCAGCCCGTTTCCGCTCTTGATATGAAAATCCTTGGCGTGAATGTGCTTTATGTAGGGTGCAAGTCTGCCGGCGGCGCATGCGCTGTTTTCGTCTGCGCAGGCGAAGTTGCCGACATCGAGAAGCACGCCGAAATTCGGGCTTCCGACGCCCGTGACGATTCTTTCAACTCTTTGGCTCTCCTGGCAGAATGTGCCGTGATTTTCAATCATCGTAACGATGCCCTTTGACTTGGCGTATTCCGTTACTCTTTTGCAGCCGTCGATAAGAACGGGCAGAACCTGCTCAAAGCCGACATGGCTTTTTTGCTCTTCGGGGATTCCCCATGCGGCGTCGTGGCGCAGACTGCGTGCGCCGAGGATTGAAGCAATGTCAACCTTGCGGCAGACTCTCTCAACCTCTGCGTCAACGCCCGTATCTCTGAGCATATTTGCGCCAATTGTGTAGCTGATAACGGGCAGAGAAAGCTTCTCGCTTTCTTCTCTTATCATTGAAGCGTATTCTTCTTCGCTGACGCCCTGAGGTGGGTCAAGATCAATAAATTCGATGCCCTCAAAGCCCATGTCCTTTGCCTTTTTTATGATGCTGAGCTGCGTTTCACAGCCTGATGAAATGAGCTGCTGAAAGCTGTAGCTGCTGACTCCGATTTTCATGCTTTTCTACCTGCCTTAACCTAAATCTTTAAGAAATTCAACCGCTTTTCTGATGTCCGCTTCGGGGTCGTCGCCGACTTCTCTTTCAATCGTCAGGAAGCCCTTATAGCCGATATCTTCGAGAGCGGCAAGGTACTCTTTCCAGGGAACCTGACCTTCTCCGAGAGGAACTTCAAGGAACGATGAATCGGTAACAAGCGGATCTTTCTTGAGCCCGTAAACGATTTCGGGGTCTTTATAGAAAAGCTGTTTTCCGTCCTTTGCGTGAGTGTGAACGATATACTTCTGAAGATTGTAAACTGCCTTTGCGGGGTCATCGCCCGTAACCATAACAAGGTTTGCGGGGTCAAGATTGACCGCAACGCCCGTTGAACCGAGCGAATCAAGGAAGCCTTTGAGAACCGCAGAGGTTTCGGGGCCTGTTTCAATTGCAAAATGAGCCTCCATGCTGTCCGCATATCTTGAAAGCTCAAAGCATGCCTCCTGCATTATTTTATATCTTTCATGGGACGGGTCGCCGGGAACAACGCCGATGTGAGTTGTGACGATATCCGTTCCGATTTCCTTTGCAAGGTCAACTATTCTCTTTGACTTTTCAACCTTTGCGGGATTCTTTTCCGGGTCGCCGAAGCCGCCGCCGAGGTCGCCGCACAGAGCCGAAACAACAAGGCCGTTGTCGGCAACGAGCTTTTTAAATTCGCTGATTTTGGCGGGAGTCATGTTTTCGGGAGCCATCTCTCCGCTTGTGGCATAAACCTGAATGCCCTGCGCTCCGACCGACGCCGCTTTTTTGACTGCCGAAACCGTGTCGGTTCTGAAGCTGTCGATAATAACTCCGATAGGAAATCTGCCCATTATATTGTTCTCCTTTTCCGTAATTCCGCCGCTTTTTCGGCGGTCGGTATGTTTGAGATTATAATAACAAATTAATCCAAATAAGGCAAGTTTTTTTTGAGTTAATCTTTACTTTTTTTGTCACATATGATATATTAATTTCAAACATGAATATCCGTGTCAGGATATAACTATAATAATCACGGCGGAGGTCAGTAAAATGTCAAAGATCAAGGTTGCCGTTATCGGCTGCGGAAACATTGCCAATGCGGCGCATATCCCGTCTTATCTCAAAAATGACGAGGTTGAGATAAAATATTTTTGCGATATCATTCCCGAAAGAGCCGAAAAATGCGTTGAAAAATACGGCTGCGGAAAAGCGGTTGTTGATTATCACGATTTTCTTAACGATCCCGAGCTTGACGCAGTTTCCGTCTGCACTCATAATGACCTGCATTCGGTTATTGCAATTGATTTTCTCAAAGCGGGCAAGCATGTTCTCTGCGAAAAGCCTGCGGCAAGAATCCTTTCCGAAGCGCTTGAAATGCAAAAGGTTGCCCACGAGACAGGCAAGGTTCTTAACATCGGCGTTTGCAACAGATTCAACACCTATGTTATGAAAATCAGGGAGCTTATCGAAAGCGGCGAGCTCGGCGAGGTTTATCATGTCTATGCTTCTTTCCGCAAGCACCGTTCAATCCCCGGAATCGGCGGAGATTTTACCATAAAGGCAAAATCTGGCGGCGGAACTCTTATCGATTGGGGCGTTCATTTTCTTGACCTCATTCTTTACTGCTGCGGCGACCCCAAGCCTCTGACCGCTTCGGGCGAAGCGTTCTGCAAGCTCGGCAAGGATATCAAGAATTATGTTTACACCGGCATGTGGGCAAGTGACAGCGCAGACATGAACGGCACATATGATGTTGATGATTCCGTTGTCGGCATAGTCCGCACCGACGGCCCCGTTGTCAGCTTCAACGGCGCATGGGCGCAGAATGTCGGCGAGGATGAAATGTATATTGATTTCATGGGCGACAAGGCGGGAATCAGGCTCAATTATTGCTCCGATTTCAGAATCTGGTCGGTTAAGAACGGAATGCTGACCGAAACACAGGTTTCCGCTCAGACAACCGATATGTATGAGAACGAAATCAACGACTTTATCAGATGCATTAAAACGGGAGACAAAAATCAGCAGTATATCGACTATGCCGTTGAAACATCAAAGATTATGCAGGCAATTTACGATTCATCCGATAAGCATTGCGAGATTAAAATTGATTGAAAGAAGGATAAATGATTATGGATATCAGAATTTTTAAGAATGAAGCGGAAATAGGAGAAGCCGTCGGCAAGCTTTACTGCGATTTCATCAACGCAAATCCCGATTGCGTTCTCGGCTTTGCAACGGGCGCAACTCCCGTTCCGACTTATAATTATATCGTTGAGCAGTATAACGCAGGCAAGGTTTCTTTCAAGGATGTCAAGACCTTTAACCTTGACGAATACTGCGACCTGCCCAAGACTCATAAAAACAGCTATTACACCTTCATGCTCGAAAACCTTTTCTCAAAGGTTGATTTGAACCTTGACAATGTCGGTTTTCTTGACGGAAATGCGGCAGACCCCGAGGCTGAGAGCGCACGCTATGCCGCCGATATCGCTTCAAAGGGCGGAATTGATATTCAGCTTCTCGGCATCGGCAGAAACGGTCATATCGCTTTCAACGAGCCTTCGGATGAATTTTCGGGCGAGAGCCACAAGGTTAAGCTCACCGACAGCACGATTGAGGCAAACTCAATTTATTTTGACGATATCCCCATGCCCCGCTATGCAATGACAATGGGCATCGGCTCAATCATGAAAGCCAAGAAAATTATTCTTATCGCAACCGGTGACAAAAAAGCGGAAGCGGTCAGAGACATGGTCAAGGGAGAGGTTACTCCGCATTGCCCCGCTTCAATCCTTCAGCAGCACGGTGATGTTATTGTTTTCCTTGACGAAGCCGCCGCAAGCCTTTTGAAGTAAAAATACTTTGTATATTAAAAAACAGCGTCAGGTCGGCGCTGTTTTTTGCATTTTTGCTTGTATTTTGCAGAAATAATGGTATAATATATTAGTTAAAACATAAACGGAGGCAAATTATGGATAAAAAGACTTTTTATATCACAACTCCTATCTATTACCCCTCGGATAAGCTTCATATCGGCCACACCTATTCGACCGTTGCGGCTGATACAATGGCTCGCTACAAGCGCTTTCAGGGCTATGACACTTTCTTTTTGACCGGAACCGATGAGCACGGTCAGAAAATTGAAGATAAGGCAAAGGCTGCGGGCGTTACTCCCAAGGAGTATGTTGACAATATTGTTGAAGGCATCAAGGATCTCTGGAAGCTGATGAATATATCCTATGATAAATTCATCAGAACGACCGACGGTTATCACGAAAAAGCGGTTCAGAAGATATTCCAAAAAATGTACGATAAGGGCGACATCTATAAGGGCTATTACGAAGGCCTTTACTGCAAGCCCTGTGAGTCTTTCTGGACTGAAACACAGGCTGCCGACGGCAAATGCCCCGACTGCGGCAGACCCGTCACCAAGGAGAGAGAAGAAGCATATTTCTTCAAGCTTTCCGCTTATGCGGACAGACTCGCAAAATATTATGACGAGCACCCCGGCTTCATCGAGCCTCAGAGCAGGCAGAATGAAATGGTCAATAATTTCATCAAGCCCGGTCTTCAGGATCTCTGCGTTTCCCGTTCGTCTTTCAAATGGGGAATTCCCGTTCCCGTAAACGAGGACCATGTTATCTATGTCTGGCTTGACGCTCTGACCAATTACATCACCGCTCTCGGTTACGGCTCGGAGGATGATTCACTTTATAAGAAATTCTGGCCTGCCAATGTTCATCTCATCGGTAAGGATATCATCCGTTTCCACATGATTTATTGGCCTGCTTTCCTTATGTCGATTGAAGCGCCTCTGCCCGAAAAGGTTTATGCTCACGGCTGGGTTCTCGTTGACGGCGGCAAGATGAGCAAATCCGTCGGCAATGTTGTTGACCCCGTTGTGCTTGCGGAAAGATACGGCGTTGACGCTCTTCGTTATTATCTTCTTCGTGAATTTACTTTCGGTTCGGACGGCTCGTTCTCAAACGAAAACCTCATCAACCGAATTAATTCCGACCTTGCAAATGACCTCGGCAACCTTGTTTCAAGAACGGTAGCGATGGTTCAGAAGTATTTCGGCGGAACGCTCCCGACTGAGCGTGAAGCGGGAGAGTTTGACGATGAACTTAAATCTCTTGCGATTGCCACAAAGGGCGATGCGGAAAAAGAGCTTGATAAATTCAATTATTCAGTTGCGCTGACTAATATCTGGAAGCTTGTTTCAAGAACGAATAAATATATTGACGAAACCGCTCCGTGGGCGCTTGCAAAGGATGAAAGCAAGAAAGCAAGACTTGCGGAAGTTATGTATAATCTCTGCGAGAGCATCAGAATGATTTCCGTTCTCGTTGCTCCCTTTATGCCCGAAACCTCTGCGGAAATCAGGCGTCAGCTCGGCGTTTCTCCCGATTTCACATGGGATGAATCAGGTGTTTTCGGCAAGGAAGCGACCTATTCCGTTGTTAAGGGCGGAATAATCTTCCCGAGAATCGACCTTGAAAAGGAACTTGCAGAGCTTGAAGCGGCTCAGACTGCCGCAAATCCCGTTAATCCTCTGAAAGAGGAGATTCAAGGCGTTGCAAAAATCGGAATCGACGATTTTGCAAAGGTTGATTTGAGAGTTGCCAAAATCGTTGACTGCGTTCCCGTCAAGAAAGCGAAGAAGCTTCTTCAGCTCACTCTCGACGACGGCACGGGCGAGCCGAGAACCGTTGCTTCGGGCATTGCCAAGTGGTATAAGCCCGAAGATCTTATAGGCAAGAGCATTATCCTTGTTTCAAACCTCAAACCCGCCGTTCTCTGCGGAGTTGAAAGCTGCGGAATGATTCTTGCCGCCGATGCGGGCGAGGACGATGTTAAGGTCGTTTTCGTTGACGGCGTTCCCGCAGGAAGCAAGGTCAGATAAGCCATGAATAATATCTTTGACAGTCACGCGCATTATGACAGCGAGGCCTTTGACGAAGACCGAAAGGAGCTTGTCGGCTCTCTGCCTGAGCTTGGCGTTTGCGGAGTTATAAACTGTGCAAGCGATATGGCTTCGTCGCTCACGAGCCTTGAGCTTGCCGACGAATTTGATTTTGTCTATGCGGCGTGCGGAGTTCATCCGCATGAAGCGGAGAAATGTCTTAACGGTTATTTACCCGTGCTGAAAAAGCTTTGTTCAGAGGAAAAATGCGTTGCGGTGGGTGAAATAGGGCTTGATTATCACTATGATTTTTCACCCCGTGATGTTCAGATTAAAATATTTGAACAGCAGATTGTGCTTGCAAAGGAGCTTGATTTGCCGATTATAGTCCATGACCGTGAGGCGCATGAGGACACCATGACCCTGCTGAAGCGATACAAGCCCAAGGGCGTTATCCATTGCTTTTCAGGCTCTGCCGAAATGGCAAAAGAGGTTCTGAAGCTCGGCATGTATATCGGGCTCGGCGGTGCGGTGACATTCAAAAATGCCCGAAAGCCGCTTGAAGTTGCGGAAATGGTTCCCGATGACAGACTGCTTATCGAAACAGACTGCCCCTATATGACCCCTGTTCCGTTCAGAGGCCGGCGCTGTGATTCCTCGTTCATTCCCTACACGGCGGAAAAGCTTGCCGAGGTCAGGGGAACGAGTGCCGAAGAAATTCTTGACCTCACAAGAAAAAATGCAAACAGACTTTTCAAATTGGAGTTATAATTATGTTCTTTCACGAAAAAACCTATGATATAGACGAGCTTGCAAGGCATAATCTTCATATCCACACAAGATTTTCAACCTGTGCAAAGCCCGAGATGATAGCCGCCGACATTGTCAGAACCGCAGAAAAATGCGGCCTTGAAATGATAGCTTTGACCGACCATAACTATATTCAAAAAAAGAACGCCGTAGCGCAGCAGCGCTATGACATTCTCAGAGAGCTTAAAAATGTTGAAACAAGCGTCAAAGTGCTTGTCGGTGCGGAGCTTTCGGCTTACGGAATCGGAAAATTTGCCGATAACATAACGAGCGACAATTCGCTTGATTACAGGCTTTACACGATAAATCACTATCATCAGAGCTATTGGGAGCATCCCGAGGTTAAAACTCCGAGAGCCTATGCAGAGCATATGCTTGCAATTGTTGACGGCGTTATCGAGAGCGGCAGAGCTGATTGCTTCGCCCATCCGTTCATGGCGGGATATATCAAAGCGTTCGATGACCCCCATGAGGTCACAAGAGCGTTTACCGACAATGAGATAGGCGACGCAATGGAAAAGGCGAATAAGCATGAAATCGCATGGGAGCTTAATGTTCCCGCAGTTCTGGGCGACCCCGAATTCTATCACCGATATTTCCAGATAGGCAAAGAGGTCGGCGTTGTTTTCAACATGGGCACGGACGCTCACAAGCTTTGCAACATCGACACAAAGCAGTTTGTTGAGCAGTTCAAGAAAATTTTATATTAAAAGAAAAAAGAGAGGGGTTTAAACTCTCTCTTTTTCGGCTTTTTGTGACATTGTCGCAGAAAACCGTGATATAATAAAGTCATAAGTAAAGAAAGGAAGTAATTCAGAATGTCAGTTCTCAATGTAACAATAAACAATTTCGATGAGGTTAAGAACAGCGAAAAAACCGTTCTTCTCGATTTTTATGCCGATTGGTGCGGACCCTGCCGCATGGTTTCCCCTCTGGTTGACGAAATTGCAGAGGAAAATCCCGAATTTCTTGTCGGAAAAATCAATGTTGACAACGAGCCCGAGCTTGCTCAGGCGTTCGGCGTGTCAAGCATTCCCATGCTTGCCGTAATGAAAAACGGTAAGGTTGTCAATCAGGCTGTCGGCGCAAGACCCAAACAGCAGATTCTTGCGATGTTAAAGTGATAAATCAAGAAGATAATTCAAGCATATTCAATGCCGAAAATAGCTTTTAATCTATATGATGTGTAGAAGCTTTTTCTTTGGATTTTTCTCAATATGTTATTATTTCGGGCAGCGTAAATTTTTCTTGTAAATATGAGGTCGGTTTCTTGGCGGCAAATATTCTGGATTTTTACCGGTAACGGAGCAATAATATTGCCGTTTTGTATTACCCTCAAAAAAATCAAAGTTAATTATTGAATTATTGTCTTTGAAATGATACCATCTAAAATATCAATGGAGGTGTTACTAATGGCAATACCGCCAAGAAATCATCGAATGATGCAGGAACCATCAAATCAGGTGAATTATGATGCAAAAGGAATTATAAAGCTGGTTCTTGTTGTTGGGATTCTGGTTATTCTGACTATTGCTCTTATAAGTGCGTTTAATGTTCAAAAGGAACCCGTAACAGCAGATAGAGTTTGTGAAATCATAAAAGAACAAGGATATAATCCACAAGATATAACAGACAAATATTATGAACATGATCCCACATTTAAGAGAACGCTCATAAAATGTGTTGCGTTTGAAGAAGATGACATTAGATTTGATTTTTTTGAATTTAATAATTCAAACAGTGCCGTTGATATTTATGGTCAAGCATATACTGAAATCATCTTGAATTACAATGCCGTTAACAAAATTGAGATTGAGCATCAGATGGGAAACTTCAGTATATACACTTTAGACTCTTTGGGTAAATACAATGTTGCAATTTATGTAGGGAATACTGCTGTGTATGCGAACTGTGACTCAGAGAATAAAAACGAAATAAACAGAATCCTTGACGCAATTGATTATCTTGAACCCTAAATAATGAAAGTCTTGTGGAGGAATAAATTTGAAGGGAACATCAAGACCGCATAGAACAAAACCGGCGGGCAGTTATGTAAAACCTGATTGGAAAGGTTACCTGAAGCTTAGTCTTGTTATTATTTTCTTTATCGTTTTGGCAATTATATTTTTTAATTTTTTTGCCATTTCCAAAACTCCGGCTACTCCTGAGCAGGTGAAATCAACATTGATTGCACAAGGCTATGAGCCAAAAGACATTACTGAATTTTATTATGAAAGTGATCCGGGATTCAAAAGTGTTCTAAACAAGTGCATATCATTTGATGAAGAAGATTTGCATTTTGAGTTTTTTGTTTTTAATAATGACAATAGTGCAGTAAATATTTATAGTCAGGCATATCAGAAAATAAGTTATAAATATAATGACCCATACAGTATTGAAATTGAAACTCGAATAGCCAATTATTCTATTTATCTTTTAGACTCTTTAGGTAAGTATAATGTAGCGATTTATGTTGGTAATACCGCCTTATATGCCTGTTGTGATTCGGAGAATAAGAACAAAATTGATATGATTCTTGATGCAATTGATTACTTAAAGCCGTAAGAAAAAAAGGCTATTGCTTTTGGCAATTGAAGGTGGTTTAATTATGCACAGGGAAAACAGCTAATAAAAATCCGCTGTTATTTCACTAAAATTTCACTATTTTTTCACTATTTTTCTCTGATCCGAGGGGTGATTTTAACGGAACACATTTATGATATGCTCATTCTCGGCGGCGGGCCGGGCGGATACACAGCCGCATTGTATGCCGCAAGAGCGGGTCTTGATACGCTTCTGATTGAAAGAATGTCAGCGGGCGGTCAGATGGCTCTGACGGGCGAAATCGAGAATTATCCGGGCTTTGACGAGGGCGTTGACGGCTTCACTCTCGGCATGAAAATGCAGAGTGCCGCAGAAAAATTCGGCGCAAAAACGGAGTATGATGAGGTTGTTGCGGTTGACTTTTCCGGGAAGACAAAAAAGGTCAGAACCGTCGGCGGAGAATTTTTCGGGAAAACCGTTGTTATTTCAACCGGCGCAAATCCCCGTGAACTCGGCGTAAAGGGCGAGAGTGAGCTTGTCGGCAGGGGAGTGCATTACTGCGCCCATTGCGACGGCAGATTTTATAAGGATAAAAACGTTGCCGTTATCGGCGGCGGTAATTCGGCGGTTTCGGACGCTCTTTATCTTTCACGCCTTGCGAAAAAGGTTTATCTTATTCATCGCAGGGATTCTCTCAGAGCCGAAAAAATCTTTGAAGAGGCCTTGAAAAATGCCGATAATATTGAGATTCTTTGGAACAGCAAGGTGGAGGATTTTATAACGGACGGCAGGGTTACGGGCTTAAAGCTCAGAAGCACTCAGAGCGAAAAAATGAGCGAAATCGAATGTGACGGAGTTTTTGTCAGCATCGGCAGAAAGCCTGCAACAGAATTTTTGCAGGGTGTTGTTGCGCTTGACAAAAACGGCTATATTGTTGCCGACGAGTCAACAAAAACCGGGATTGACGGCGTTTATGCCGTCGGCGATGTCCGAACTAAGCCGCTCCGACAGATAGTGACCGCCGCTGCGGACGGCGCAGTTGCGGTTCATTTTGCAGAGGAATATCTCAACGATAATTGAAAGTGAAAAGCGGTGCAGTTTTGTGAGACTGCACCGCTGATTGATTTATTCAGATTTTCTGCTTCTTCATAAACGGAATTCCGAGCAGCATTATCACCGCAAAAATGATAAGATAACCCGGGATGAATCTTCCGTGAGCTTCAACGGCGGCAACAACCATAAACAAACTGCCCGCAATCGCAAGAACGGGGGCAACGAAGCGTTTCATGCCCTTGAAATCCTTGTTAAACATCATTTTAATGAATATGGGTATGTAGAACGGATAGATTGTGACAATGGGAAGCTCCGTCGGGTCAAAGGCAAACATTCCGAGCTTTTCCGAAAAGCCGCCGAGCTGAGAGCAGTAGAAGAAAAGCAGCCATGCGCCGCAGAGAAGCAGACCGATAACGGAGGAATTGGTGGGCATGTTAGTGTGCTTATCTATCTGGCTGAACACTTTCGGAGAAGGGCCTCTGCCTCTGCTTGCGATTGAATAAAGCCCTCTTGAACAGCCGAGCATAAGTCCGTTAAGCGTTCCGAGACATGAAATAATGACAAAAACGAAAATTCCCGTTCCTGCGGCTTTTCCGAAAACTGCGGCAAAGGCGTGCTTTGCGCCTGCCTGACCGCCTGCCATCATTTCTTCGTTGGGAATTGCGCCCGAAAGACCGATATAATAAAGAACATAAATTGCTACAATGATAAATGAGCCGAGAACAAGAGCCTTCGGCAGATTCTTTTTTGAATCTTTAAGCTCCGCATTGATTGAGGTTGCGATTATCCAGCCCTCATAGGCAAAAGCCGTGGCGCAGACCGCTTTGAATATCGCCGTCCCGGTCGGGATATCCGTCACAACGGTTGTGAAATTCTCAACCGTGTGTCCCTTGGTTAATCCGTAAATCGTTCCCGCAATGCCCATGAGAAGCAGGGGAACGAGCTTTATAAAAGTTGACGAAACCTGAAATTTGCCTGCAAGAATCGGTGAAAGAGTGTTCAGGGCATAACTGCCGATAAGATAGAAAGAGGAAAGAGCGAGGCACAGACCGCCCGAAATATCGGCCTCCGAGCCGAAGATAACAACAAGCGTGTATCTTGCCGAGAGCCAGGCAAGAGCCATGGTAAGGGTCGGATAATAAATGGTCGTCATAAACCAGCCGACCGAAAAGGCGTATTTTTCTCCGACAGCCGCTTCGGCATAGTCAACAACGCCGTTGACCTTTTCATATTTTGTTGCAAGAATTGAAAAAGCGTAGGCGCAGATAATCATAATAAATCCGCCGATTATCCATGCAAGAATTCCGAGCTTCAGATTACCGCCGGTATGTTTCAGAACAGCTTCAGCCTTGAAAAAAACTCCGCTGCCCACAACAATGCCGACAACCATGCAAACGGCTGTCAGCAGTCCGTATTTTTTCTTGAGTTCGCCTGACATTTTTATATCACCTTTCCTTTATACCCTGCAGTTTTTTTGCACAAAAAAAACTACAGCCGCAGATTTGCAAAAAAAATTAATCTGCGGCGTTCGGGATTTCTCTAACAACGATATTATACAATATTAATTCACTTATGTCAATATAATTTATGCGATTTGATGAATTATTATTCCGACAAATAATTATAAATGACTACTTGCCTTTGACAATAACTTATGTTATAATCAAAGATAATCAAAAATTCGAGGGGATTTTTTACGAGATGAAAAGAATAATATCGGTTCTTGCCGTATGCGTGTTTATTTTGCTGACAGCTTCTTCGTGCAGCATCAAAAAGACGGAGAACGGCGGCGTTGCCTCCACAGCCGCTCCGACCGCTTCAACCACCGCCGCTCAGACAAAAATGCACAACGATTTTAAAGACCGTTTGCCCGTTTTCAAATTTGAAAACGAGCCGAGCGAAAAGTATGACGACGGCATGAGGTATATTCTGACCGTTAAATGTTCGCAGAAAGAAAATGAAAAATATATAAAAGAAGTTAAAAAATCCGGATTTACCGAAAACGCAATCGAGGATGAGGGCTATTTCTGCGCCTATGATGAGCAAGGCTATTATGCCGAAATAACCTACATCGGGGAAATGATGACCGTTTTTGTAAAATTACCCTGACACATAAAAATCGAAAATGATCAGCGCATCAAAGCCCGAAAAGCCGATTTTGCGGCAGCCGAGCCTTGATGCGCTTGCTTTTTGCTCAGAGAATAATGCAGATAAGACCGCTGCACCCTTCGTTGATAACTCTTTCAAGCGTTTCTCTGAGCTTCAGCCTTGCATCTCCGGGCATTCGGTAAAGCTTATTGTGAAGCCCTTCGTTGACAAGCTCATGCAGGGAAGTGCCGAATATGTTCGATTCCCAGATCATTGCGGGATTTTCTTCAAATTCTTTGAGCAGATATTTAATCAGCTCCTCGGATTGAGATTCCGAGCCGACTATCGGAGCAACCTCAGTCTGAATGTCCGCTTTCATGATGTGGAGCGACGGTGCGCTTGCCCTGAGGCGGACTCCGTATCTGCCGCCCTGCTTCATAATCTCGGGTTCTTCAAGGGTCAGATCCTCAATTCCAGGCAGAACAATGCCGTAGCCCGTCGCTTCAACCTCGTCAAGTGCGTTTTGTATTCGCTGGTATCCGCTCTGAGCGGCTGAAAGCTCTTTCATTCGCTTCATAAGCTCCTGCTCGCTGTCAACCGAAACGCCCGTTTCTTCCTCAAGTATTTTGAAAAACAGCTTCGGATGAAGCGCAACCGTGATTTTTGCGCTGCCTGTTGCAAGATCCATGCTTTCAACGGCGCATGAGCAGATGTGCTCGCAGTCTGCAACATTTTCCGCAAAGCCTTTAACATCACGGACTCTGCCGAGCTCTTTCGCAAGGGAGCTTATTTTGCCGAAAATGTCGGCTCTGAGCCAATGCTCCTTTTTGAGAGAGGTTATCCAGCCGGGCAGGTCAATTTTGACCTCTTTAATCGGGAATTCAAAGAGAACCTGCGACAGGATTTTAACAATTTCGTCCTGCGTCAGCTCAAGGCAGTTGACTGCCATGACGGGCACGGAATAGCTTTCCGTCAGCTTTGCGGCAAGAGCGGCGGCGGACGGAGAATCCGGATTCTTGCAGTTGAGCAGAACTATAAACGGCTTGCTCAGCTGGCGAAGCTCGCCTATAACTCTTTTTTCCGCTTCGGCATATTCCTCCCTCGGAATGTCGCTTATCGACCCGTCGGTTGTAACAACAAGTCCTATTGTCGAATGCTCCGAGATAACCTTCTGAGTTCCGATTTCCGCCGCCATATTGAAAGGAATTTCGTCGTCATACCAAGGGGTTTTGACCATTCTCGGAGCTTCTCCCTCAATGTAGCCGAGAGCCGACGGAACAATATAGCCAACGCAGTCAATCATTCTGACCTTCATTTTTGATTTTGAGGGCAGAGTTATTTCAACTGCGTCCTCGGGAATGAATTTCGGCTCGGTTGTCATAATCGTTCTGCCTGCCGATGACTGCGGAAGCTCGTCGGTTGCCCTTTCACGGCGCAGGGAATCGTCAATGTTCGGCAGAACCATTGATTCCATGAATTTTTTGATAAAGGTTGATTTTCCCGTTCTGACCGGGCCGACAACTCCGATGTAGATATCTCCGCCCGTTCTTGCGGCGATGTCACGGTAAATATTATTGTTTGCCATTATAAATCCTCCGAATACTCTGTTTTTACTAAACATTATGCAGAGTCGGGACAATGTATGACGAACAAAAAGAGCTGAACCGAAATGAATCGGAACAGCTCTTAATTTTTATCTGATTTTATTTCTTGCGGATTGAATCCTTGAGGAGCGTCACAACGGATGAAACGATAATTTCAAGGTTGCTTCTTGTTTCGGCAGGTCTCGGGCCGTCTGCGGGGAGCAGCTCTTTGTTTTCGCCGACCTTCATAAACTGGGGATATTTTTCGTTTGAATGAACCGTCGGCTGACCGTCATAGAGAATCGCCCAATTCAGGAATTTCAGATAATCCTCGCCGAACTGATTGTGGTCGCTGCCGAAGATGAACCATGTGTATTCGGGGAAAAGGCAGGTGGAAGCGTCAATCGTGTTATCGGGCGAAACATGATTGTGGCCGCAACTTGTATTCTTCTGAACATAGCCGTCGCCGAGGGTTTCGCCGAACGGAGCGCAGGTTGCGCCGATGCTCATGTATTTTGTGTCAATGAGCATGTCGGAGTGGGATTCCGTCTTTGCCGTGGTAACGGGAATTGTTGAAATTCCGCAGCCGACAGAGATAATAATGCTCACGCCGTTTTTCTTTGCCGCCGTGAGGATATCCTCAAGCTTATTCTGAACATTGTAGTGATAATAGTCTGCTCTTTCTATAAGATTGGCGTATTTTTCGTTGTCGCCGAGAAGCTCCGCTTTTGCATCTTCATAATATTCATCGGGAACAAACGACCAGACGCCGGGCATTGTGCCCATTGCGTCAACAAGGTATTCCTTGAATATTCTGTCAAGCTGTTCATCGAGAAGCTTCTGAACATAGTCGAGCAGGGAGTCAACAACGCCGGCCTTTCTGAGAACATCAACGACCGATGCAATCAGTTGACTCTGAGCGTTGTCATAGCCCATAAAGCTCTTGATGAATTCTTCAAGCTTTTCGCCCTTGCCCGAAACGCCGACCTGCAAGGTGAGCATTGAACCGATAAGAGAAAGACCTTTATATGCGGGTGAGAGGAAAACGAGCTTTTCAACATCGTCAGAACCGAAAAGATGAAGATATGAAGCAACGATTGTGTTGCCCTGGCTGTGGCAGGAGAGAATAACCTTTGAATGACCCGTTGCCGCCTTGACTTCATTGACATATTCTTTCAGAAGCTTTGCGTTGTCAATCGGGTCAAGCCGCCAGTCATAAATGAATTTGTAATCGCCCGTTTCGTTTTCGGTTGAAGTAATAAAGCCGTATTCGGTGATTTTATGTTTTTCCGCTTCGGGGGCGGGGTTCGGCATTGCTCCCGTATTCTTAACGGGCGTTCCGTCAAGGTTCAGAGCAAGGCTGCCGAGAAGCTTATCCGCTCCTGCAATGGCGTTTGTGCCGAAGCCGTCATAATCATTGAATGCGAGCAGGCAGACAGCGGCTTTGAGGATGTCGGGTACGGCGGATTTAATCGCATCGTCGCTCGGCGGAAAAACGCTTGTTCTGTCGTCACTTTCGGGGTTTTCATAAATTGTTTCACCGAAGCCGGGAACAAAAATGACGGGAGCATTTCCGCAGCCGCAGGAATCGTTTGCCGCAAGGGCGGGCACGCAAATTGATATTGCCATAACGGCAACAAGAATAACGCTGACAACTTTTTTCATTTTAAATATTCCTTTCTCTCATTGAAAATAAATGCCCAGAGCAAACAGAGTTTGAGCGGGGAAATATGTAAACAAAACAATGGCGTCTGTTCTTTTGGTGAGAGGTGAGCCAAAAAGCATGGCGGCAAGAGCACCATCGGAGGCAAGAAAAAGAAAGCCTGCCGCAATAAGCATTGCGCCGAATGCCGTGTTTCCTCCCGAAACGCAGACAAATCCTCTTGAAACCGCCGAAATGAAAGAAATCATAAGGCAGAGGGAATAAATGCAGACAAGCTTGTTCTTGCCGACAAATTTAATTTTGTTAATCCTGACATGAATCACGGACACAACGCACAGAGCGGCAAATCCGAGCAGAATCTGCTTCCAATAGCCGATAAGCGGAGGCGAAACGAGAAAAGCAAAGGTATAAATATAGGTCATATGACCGATTCCGAAGAAAAGGGCGGCGATGAGAAAATGTTTACCCTCACGCCATTCAACAAAGAAGTCGCCGACAAGTCCGAAGAACAGAGCGATGACAATAAGAATTGAATAAAACATCGGCGTATGGTCTGTGTCAAGCATAGCTTTTTCCGCAGAATAGGCATATGCCGCAAAAATGCCCGTCATCAAAAACATAAACGAGCAAACCATTTTAGGGATAAGATAATTCTTCCTGAAACGGGGCACCGCATACGAAAGAACCGTTGAAATGCCTGACAGCGCAGTGAAAATCCACATTATTACAGAGAGTTTAACGGGAATCATCCTTTCATTGCTTATTTACCGAATTCCGCCGCTTTTGCCGTTGCGAGCTTGTCACAGCGCTCATTTTCGGGATGACCTGCGTGACCCTTGACCCACACGATTTTATAATCGTGCTTTCTGATTTCCGTCAAAAGAGTCTGCCAGAGCTCTGGGTTCAGAACGGGCTTTTTGTCGGACTTTTTCCAGCCGTTTTTTGCCCAATTCCATATCCAACCCTGAAGAAAAGCGTCGGCAACATATTTTGAATCGGTGTATATCGTAACCGAGCATTTTTCTTTTAAGCGTTTGAGAGCCTCGATAACCGCCGTGAGCTCCATTCGGTTGTTGGTGGTCGATTTATCTCCGCCGCTCAGTTCAAGCTCGTGATTGCCGTATCTGAGGATTGCGCCCCAGCCTCCCGGGCCGGGATTGCCCGAACAGGCTCCGTCGGTAAAAATATCAACTTTTTTCAGTTCACTCATGGTTAATCCTTTATGAAATTTATTTGAAAATAATTATATCATCATTTTCCGAATTAAACAAGATATTTTTGGTTATTATTTAATATTCTGCCAATAATAAATTGAGAGAAAATCGGAAAGGAATGATTTTTGATGAGAGCGGTAATCATGGCGGGCGGCGAGGGCAGCAGGCTAAGACCCCTGACCTGCACTTTGCCGAAACCCATGGCGAGAATTCTCGGCAAACCGATTATCGAGTATATTTTTGATATTTTGCGGGCGGGAGGAGTGACAAGAGCGGCGGTAACGCTCGGATATCTGCCTCATATTATCGAAAAAGAATATGAATCGGGCTATAAAAATCTGAGCCTTGATTTTTTCAGGGAGGATGAGCCGCTCGGCACGGCAGGCAGCGTCAAAAATGCGGCGTCTGGGATAAACGAGCCGTTTGTTGTTATCAGCGGAGACGCTCTGTGCAATTTTGAGATTGATAAAATAATGACATATCATAAGGCAAGCAGCGCAAAAATAACAATTGTTGTGACCGAAGCGGAGGACCCGAGAGAATACGGAATCGTTAAGGTTAACAACGAAAACAGAGTTGTCGGTTTTGTTGAAAAACCGTCATGGAATCAGGCTGTGAGCAATTATGCCAACACGGGGGTGTATATCATTGACCCCGAATGTCTTGAGCTGATTCCGGGAGGCAAACGCTTTGATTTTGCGGCGGATTTGTTCCCTCTTATGCTTGAAAAGGGCTTGCCGATTTATGCCTATCACACCGACGGATATTGGTGCGATGTCGGCAATATAGATGCCTATATAAAAAGCCAGCATGATGCTTTTGACGGCAAAATCTCTCCGCCCGCAGGTCAGCTTGCAAGCGGAATATTCGCCGAAAACGGCTTGCCCGACGGCGATTACAGCATTATTCCGCCGGTTTACATCGGCTCGGATGTTGAGATTGAGGACGGAGCCGTTATCGGGCCGTATACCGTGATTGACGATAAGTGCTGTATCGGCAGAGAAGCAAAAGCGAGATATTCCGTAATCCTTGAAAACTGCTGGCTTGCTCCGTGTTCCTCGGTGACGGGTGCGCTCGTCTGCTCGGGGGCGGCTCTCAAAAACGGAGCGGCAATGTTTGAGGGGAGCGTTGCGGGCTCGGGAAGTGTTATCGGCGAAGGAGCAAGCGTTAAATCGGGCGTTATGGTCTGGCCGGGCAAGATAGTCGGCTCGGGAACATCGGTTTCAGCAAATGTTAAATACGGCTCGGTGAAATCCGAATACCTCGGCGACGGCGGGATTGACGAAAAGGGCGGCACAAGGCTCAACTGCGAAACATGTGTCAGGCTCGGTGCGGCAGTCGGCGCAACGGTTAACGGGCAAAGGGCAGGGGTTGCCAACGACGGCTCAAGGAGTGCGGCGGTTATGCAGCTTGCTCTGTCGGCGGGGCTTGCGGGAGCGGGCAGCACGGTCTGGAATTTCGGCGAATGCTTTGAAGCTCAGCTCAATTTTCTTGTTAATTTCTGCGGCCTCGGCGTAGGATTGTTTGCGGGCGGCAGAAACGGACGGGAAATAAAAATCTGCGGCGAGGGCGGCCTTTCAATACCGAGACGTTTTGAACGGGAGATAGAGAGCGGAATGTCAAAATGCGAGTTCCGTGAAACTCCCGAAAACAAGCTTAAAGAAATTTCGGATATGTCGAGCATCAGGCTTCTCTACGGCAGAGAGCTTTCAAAGCAGGCGCCGTACGGCCTTGACGGAATCGGAGCGTCTTTTGAATGTGAAAACGAGAGCATCAAGGCTCTGCTGACCTCCTGCGCCGCAAGGCTCGGAGCGCACGGGAGCGACGAGCTGATTCTCGAAGTCAACAATTCGGGAACGAAGCTTACCGCAGTTACGGAATCGGGCAGAATAGAATATGAAAAGCTTCTTGCGGTTTGCTGTCTGAACGAGATGAAAAACGGCAGGGATATTGCCGTTCCGTATGACGCCCCCGAATTTCTCGATTCTCTTGCCGAAGCCTGCGGCAGAAATGCTTACCGCTATCTGACAACTCCTGCGGACACCTCGGATTCGGCGGCAAGGAGACTTGCGGCAAAGCAGACCTTTGTCCGTGACGGGCTTTTTCTTGCAATCAAGCTGCTTTCGGTAATGAAAGAAAGAGATTGCGGCATTGAAAAGCTTCTGTCGGAGCTGCCCGAAAAATATATTGTCAAAAAAACAATTCATATCGGCTTTTCTCCCGCAAACCTTGCGTCTCTTGTCGGCGAGGAGGATGTCAGCATAAACAACGACGCAGAGGGAATCAAGCTGATAAGGAGCGGCGGCAGACTGCTGATTGTTCCCGAAAAAAGCGGTGAGAATATCCGTGTTCTTGCCGAAGCGGACTCAACCGAGGCGGCACAGGAGCTTTGCGCCGATATTGAGGACATTATTGAAAAGGCGGAGGAGAGCAGTTTATAATATAATAATTATTTATTAATATTTTAGCTGAGACCTTGACATTGGCGGGTTAAAAGGATAATATATACTGTGGGATAAGAGCGTAGCTCGGCATTGCAGCCGCTTTTTGCGGTTGCATTAACATAGTAATTGATTTGTTTGAATATATTTCATTTTCGGCACATGACGAAAACAACGGTGATACCGCACGGGTTTGGTTTTGCAATTCCCGATGCATTCCGGGTGTTACCGAAATTTAAAAAGAACAGGAGAAAATATGCAGAAGAAAAATAATTCGGAAAACAGCA
>JBJEQD010000138.1:0-4722 GCA_051881575.1 Acutalibacteraceae bacterium
AAGCTGGAACGGAATGAAAACGCAGCCGACAACAAATCCGAGAACCATGAGCCAATGAGGCTCGCCTGCGCCGAGAGCGCCTTTTGTTCCTGCAAAGATTATGCCGAGAACGGCAACGATAAGGTCAGCAACAAGTCCGACAACTGCGGGGATAAGCACGCATTTCATGCCGACGCCGCCGAGAAGATAGTTAAGAGTCCATTCATATTGGCTGTCGGAATGGCCGATAATGATTATTCTTTTTTTCGTCTCGCCCTTGGGAGCTCTTTTTGCAATAACATTGTGGCTCGGATGAGCAATAAAGAGGGGATCAATGAACTGCTTATACATGAGAAATTCAAGGATAAGAGGGATAAAGCCGATAACAACAAGGATAAGTGAAATAACGGGATTTGCAAAAGCATATGTAAAGACGCTTGCAATTGCGCAGGCAACCGTGAACGGAATGAAGCCCATGAATGCCTGGCGGTGAACCTTGAATTCTTCGATTTCAACGCTGTCGCAGGACTTTTTCAGCTCATTTGCCATGAGCTGCTGAGCTTTTAATTCTTCGGGTGAGCCGGGGCGTCTGGGGCCGATTTCGTTGCAGATTCTCGTTATCATTTTCATCGAGAAGCGGGAGAGCTTCTTGATATCAAACTTACTGCTGTATTCGAGAGCTGTTTTCATTGATTTTTCCTCCGATGCTTATATTATTAATAATAAAAATAACACATAAAAGAGCAAAAATCAATACAAAACACTCAAAAAACTGTTTCTCATGTTAAATTCGCCGTGATATATGGGTGTATACTTCATCTGTTTATTGAATATGCATTTATTGCGTACATATTTAATGATAAATGCGAAAACATATTTTCAAAGTTCCTAAGTTTTTATTGACTTCAAACACTAAAATCTGTATAATGAAGGTGAAATAATATGAAAGGAATGAAAAAAATGGTTGCTGCATTATTAACAATAGATAAAATTATAGAAGCTCCGACAAAAAAACCATCAAAAGAAGAGGCTGCAAAAATTTTGCGTTCCTGTGGAATTTTGGATGAAAATAATAACATCAAACCTGAATTCAAAGAGATTCTTACCGAAGGAAATAACAAAAAAAATGACAAAGACTAATTTTGATACAAACATTTATCAAAGATCTCCACATACTGTACTAGGTTTTCATGGTTGCGACAGGAGTGTTGCGGAGGAAGTATTAAATTCTCAAAATAAGCATTTAAAAGCAAGCAAGAATACATATGATTGGTTGGGGCATGGAATATACTTTTGGTTGAACGATCCTAAGCGTGCGTATGAGTGGGCTTGTCAAACGCAAAAAAGAAAACCGACTCAGATAAAAGAACCATATGTTATCGGGGCGGTTATAGATTTAGGTATGTGCTTAAATTTTTGCGAAAGGCAGTCTGTTTTACTGTTGCAAAAAGCTTATGAAGATTTGAAAGCGGCTTTTGATAAAATGGGCATCAGTCTTAATGAAGAATTTAAAAATAAAGATCCTGATATAGGAGGATTTAATCTTATAAGACCATTAGACTGCGCAGTCATCAATCGTGTTCATGAGCTTGTTGGAGAAAAAGATATTTTCTACGATACTGTATACGGATATTTTCAAGAAGGAACCGATGCATACGATGGTGCGGGAATTAAAGAAAAATCTCATATACAGATTTGTGTAAGAAACACAGACTGCATAAAAGGGTATTTTTTACCGAGGACAAAATAATTTCTAAACTGTAAAACAGAAGCCGGTATTTGTCGGCTTCTGTTTGCTTTATGCCTTTTTAGCGTTATGCACGTCTAAATTATTTGCATTTTAAATATGCACTTTATCTTAAAATGAACACTTTACTATTTGTATGTTTTTCATGCAGAGAACTGAATTCAAAGCGGGAGCGTTTTAATATTCTTCTATTTTATTTTAAATGAAAATATAAGATTGCCGAGATTATCGGGCGAAACCGTGACGGATTCGTATTCCGACGGTGCGCTGATTTTTTCGCCGTCCTGCCTTGTGATAATATAGTCTCCGTAGGAATAAGCGCAGTCAAGCTCAAGACTTTCAATGTATTTTTCGAGAGAGACCGATTTTTCTGCAATGATCTGAGAATGAGGCAGACCGACATAGCGGATATGCCACGGCTCAAAGGAAAATCCCGTTTCTTTCTCTTTCAGCAGAGGATATCTGATAATAAAGCCGAAATCGCCGCAGTTTTTGTTGACATACTGTCCCGCCTCGGATTTTAGAAAGCCCTTCCCTGCATAATATTTGACATAGACATCGATTCCAAGCCCCGTTTCATGCTCGCTTTCGCCCGCCTTTGCGGCAACTCCCTCGCTGTCTTGCTCATATATTTCAGCCTGTTCATCGTTGCTTCTGTATGCGCTCATTATTAAAAGCTTTGTTCCGAATTTTTCGGTGACTTTCTCTCTGAGAGCCGAAAAGCTGTCAACGGCGCATTCGTTCATCATCGCTTCGGTATCCTCAAACTGCGTTATTTCCGCTTCAAAGCCGTCGGGCAGGGGATGACGGCTGTTAATGAGCATCAGCGACTGATTGTATTCGCATTTTTCCGAACGGAGCAGGTCTTTCAGTAAAACCTCGGTGAAATCGGGCTTTACCGTGCTGACTTCTTTCATTTCCGAGCTTTGGGTTATCTTATTATAAAGCATGACCGCTTGGTTCTTAACTGTAAATCTGATGCCGGGATTCACCAAAAGCACCGCCTGACAAATCACAAACGCAATCGGAAGAAATATAATTATTCTTTTAAAAATTTTCATCGTTTACACCGCCTTATCGGAATGAGTTTAATTTTAATTCCGGGCGGTTTCAAAGGGGTTAAAGAAAAGTTACATTTTCCTTACGGAACGGATAAAAAATAATAAAGCTCCGAGCCTGCATTGCAAACTCGGAGTCGAATTAATATTATCAGGTTTTAAAGGCTGAAAACGCCCGACTGCATGACAACATATTCGATATCCTTAACTCTGAAATATTTAAGAACAGGTTCGTTGAATATGCAGTAATCGGAAATGTCGTAATTTTCAAGCCCGATGGTTCTTATCTTATATGAATGAGCGTTGCAGATAAACAGCTTGTTTTCATAGACGGAAATGTTGACGGGATGGCAGAACGCCTTTTCTTTTGCGCTTCCGATGCGGAATTCGATTCGGTTGTGCTTAACCGAATAATTGATGATTGCGTTTGAATCGGGAACAACCATCCAAAGGTCTGCGCCGTTAACCGCAAGTGAGCTTGCGGGATTGCCGAGATATTCCACCTTGGTATCGGCAATAATCTCTCCCGCCTTGCCGAGCAGTTTAAAATCACCGTTTTCATATGAAACTGCTTTTGTGCTGTTGGTGAGATTTGCAATACTGCAAGTAACAAAATCCCCGAGAGCTCTTGCAAGGTCCGCTCCGTTCTCTCCGAATTTTGCATTTATGTATGAAAGAACAGGGATTTTTTCAAAAATATCAATTTCCTGATTGTAATTATAAAAAGCAATTGCTTCTTCGCCCTCGGGCAGGGTTTCTCTGCAAGCATAAACGAAACCACGCTCTGTCGGCAAAATGTCAAGCAAATCGGCGTTAAAAAGTTTTTGCACCTTCAGTTTCCTCCGGGAAAGTAAAAATAAGCCCCGCCAAGCCGTATGCAGCCGATTGTAACCTGCTGTTTTAGCAGGTGGGTGCCGCCCGATGCTTTCACGCTCCCTTCGTCCGCCGAGAAGGCGGGAGGTCTGCAATCCGCCACCGGAGCAAGGCTCCCTTGAAATGTGTGTTGGGTTACATATAGGCTGCAAATTAATCGCACAAGGCAGGGTGTTGAACTATATAACAAAAATATTATTAATTGTAGGCGGCTGTTTTATTCCGCCTCATCTTCAAATTCAAACATTTCGGAAAGTCTTTCTTCAAAAGCGGCGCCGACTTCGTTGAATTCGTCGTCATCTTCAATCGGGCAGAGATAAGCTTCACCGTTTTCTTCCTCAACCCTGAGAATTATCAGTTCGTCGTCTCCCTCGGTGATTTTATCGGGGGATTCGGGCAGGGGAAGCAGGGCAACATATCTGCCGGTGTCGGTCTCAATTCTGTCAAGCTCCTCGAAAATATGCTCTTTGCCTTCTTCGTCAACGATGCTGACGATATCGGGAGTGTATTCCTGGTTATCCATTTGGCTTAATTCCTTTCATTCTTTCAACTGATTATATTTTAACGCTAAGTGAGCTTTTAGTCAATAGGAAATCAATATAAGTACAAATTAAATAAAAAATTTCAACATTCTCGAAAAAAACTATTGACAAATGCTAAACCATATGGTATATTATAGACGAGGAAAGGAACTGAGGGAAAAATAAAAAAGAGTTTTCAAATAACGGCGGTAACGAGAAAGCCGCCCGGTAATTCGGAAAACCGATTAAAGCAAGCCCCGAAAGCTCCCCCTCTTGACCATAGATCAAAAATCACAGGTCAAAGAGAATAATTGAATAACGGAAAGGCGGCGATACCCGATGTACAGTGATCAGCATCAGCTCGCAGCCGCAAAAGTCCGATAATTGAAACGGCGGATTAAAAGGCAAAATCAGATAAATATATTATATCTGCAATGAGTCTGCTTAACCGCAATTAAAACAGATTGTTGTTATTAAATCGGTAAAGCGGCTGTGAGCAAAACATTTACAATTAAATATTGAACATAGGGGTTATAGGTTGGTA
>JBJEQD010000139.1:0-4667 GCA_051881575.1 Acutalibacteraceae bacterium
TTGAACTAATATTTTTTCACTTTTTCTTAAGTTAATGACATTGCTCAAGAGGGAGGCAAATATACAACCGGCTTACGGCGAAAATCAAACTAACTGTATGGGCTCCCTCCTGAGGGAGCTGAGCCATAGGCTCTGAGGGAGTAAAAAATCGTCAAATCCCGATTTATCAATAAAAATCATACGGACAGCCATTGCGGCTGTCCGTAAACTAATAATTGATTAATAATAGCGGTAGCTGGCGACGACCTTGCCGAGAATGATAACCTCATTAACAATAATGGGCTCATAGGTCTCGTTTTCGGGCTGAAGCCTGAAATGGCCGTTTTCCTTGTAAAATGTCTTGACCGTTGCGGAGTCCTCAATCAGCGCAACGACGATTTCGCCGTTGGATGCGGTCGGCGTTCTTTCAACAATAACGATGTCACCGTCAAGAATTCCCGCTCTGAGCATGCTTTCGCCCCTGACTTTGAGGGCGAAATATTCTTTATCCTGCGAGCCGGGAGCCGAAAACGGCAGATATCCCTCAATTTCCTCAACCGCAAGAATCGGAGAACCGGCGGTGACCGTTCCGAGAACGGGAACATGGGTCACATTGTCCGACTGACCGACGATTTTGATGCATCTTTTGAGCATCGGGGGGCGCTCGATATAGCCCGCCGCTTCAAGGGCGTCAAGGTTCGCCTGAACCGACGAGGTTGAGCGCAGACCGACGGCGGCGCCGATTTCACGAACGCTCGGCGTCATGTTGTTGTTCGCCGTTTCAAGAAGAAATTCATATATTTTTTGCTGAATCGGAGTTATCGGTTTCATAAATAATCCTCATTTCTTATTAATTACTATTGAAATCGAGCCGTCGGAGGCTGTTTTTAACGGAATATAACTGTTCCTGACGCTATTATAGCACAAATGTTCAGCAAATGCAAACATTTGTTTGAAATTTTTCAAAAAAATTTTTTTGTTTTGTGATTTTCGCATCAAAAACGCTTCGGAACGGGCTTTTTTGCTGAAAAAGAAACGAAAATTTGCTTTCTGAGCAGATTATGATATAATTAATTGAAAATTGATGTAGTTTTTAATTCGGAAACCGTAGTACATAAGTGAAGCCCGAAAGGAGGCGGAGTTATGACGGACGATGAAAGAATCATTGAGCTGTTTTTTAATCGCTCGGAGCTGGCGATAAAAGAGCTGGATGAGAAATACGGCAAGACTTGTTATCGGCTCGCATTCAATATCCTGAACAACAGGCAGGATGCGGAGGAATGCGTCAATGACGCATATCTTGGGGCGTGGAACGCAATTCCGCCGGCGAGACCCGACCCTTTGCTGACCTATCTGTGCAAAATAGTCCGAAATGTTTCTTTGAAAGAATATTGGCGCAAGGGAGCGGTCAAGCGTGGCGGCGGATTTTCGGTTGCTCTGGAGGAAATCGAGGCTTGCACGGCGGCACCTGATTCGGTTGAAAATGAGACGGAAGCCAAGGAGTTAGCCCGTATTATCGAGAAATTTCTGGACACGCTGTCGCTCCAAGACCGTGTTATCTTTATGCGCCGTTATTGGTTCTCCGATTCCTATGCGGAGATAGCCGAGCGGGTGGGGCTGAGCGAGAAAAACATTTCCGTCCGACTGACCCGAATCCGCAAGAAGATGCGGGAATATCTGATTAAAAACGAGGTGTATGTATGAACGCAAAGAAATTTTCCGAGGCAATGAACGAGCTTGACGGCAAGTATATCGACGAAGCGCTCAATTACAAAAGCAATAAAACCAACAGACCCGTTTGGGTCAGGTGGGGAGCAATTGCCGCTTGCTTTGCGGTTGTTGTTGCATTGGGAGCGGGAATGTTTCATTTCGGTTTGCTCGGAAGCAACGCCGACAAAGCGGTTCTGGAAAACGGCGATGAGCTTGTTTTTGAAAAATCCGATATGGTAGCCGGTTCTTTGGATTTGAATGTTGAAACAAGACCGCTGACGGAAGAAGAAAACCGCATATTATTTAAGGATTTGCCCGGCAAAGCCAACGCAATTTATGCGGCTGATTCGGGAGAATTAATCGGTTTTGAGGGCGAAATTGAAAATATAAAGATAACCGTTCAATTAACGGAGCAAACGCTGACTGATACCGTCATTGAGGGAACGGAAAACAATACCGAAATCAACGGAGTAAGCGTGACGGCAGGGTATTTCATAACAGACCCAAACAGCAGGGGCGAGAGGAACGCCATTTATTATGCCGCCTTTGAGCTGGGAAACAGCAAATTTTATCTTGTGAATTCCGGCACGAAAGACGACAGCGAAGCAACAAAAAATCAATTGGCAGAGGTTATTCAAAGATTGATAGAGAACGGTGAACCCGATTTGTCGTCTTTTGATAACGGCAAGTGAATTGCGGACATTGACGGAAATCCAAACGGATAAGTATTAAAAATCAAATATAAAGGACGGTCGGTTTTCGGCTGTCCTTTTTCTTTGCCGCAAAATCTTTTTGTTGAAAGTTTATCAATAAAATATTGCAAAATAACGGAAATGTTGTATAATGTTTATATATGGCTTTGTATATATGATAAAAAGAATAATACATTTTGAAAGGAAGATAACAATGGCAAAGAGCAGACTTATCGGCGAATACCCGGTTATCGGTATCCGCCCCATAATTGACGGCAGACGAGGACCTCTCAAGGTCAGAGAATCCCTTGAGGAGCAGACAATGAACATGGCAAAAACCGCAAAGGCTCTCTTTGAGGAGAATATACGCTACTCAAACGGCGAGCCCGTTAAGGTCGTTATTTCAGACACGACCATCGGCAGAGTTGCCGAGGCTGCCGCCTGCGCCGCTCAGTTCAAAAAAGAGGGCGTTGACATCACCCTTTCCGTCACTCCCTGCTGGTGCTACGGCGCCGAGACAATGGATATGGATCCCAACACAATCAAGGGCGTTTGGGGCTTCAACGCAACCGAAAGACCCGGCGCAGTTTATCTTGCATCCGTTCTTGCGGCTCATGCTCAGAAGGGTCTGCCCGCATTCGGCATCTACGGCAGCGAGGTTCAGGAGGCTGACGACACAAGCGTTCCCGACGATGTTAAGGAAAAGCTTATCCGTTTTGCAAGAGCCGCCGTTGCAACCGCAACAATGAGAGGCAAATCATATCTTCAGATCGGCTCAATCTGCATGGGTATTGCAGGCTCATCAATTGACCCGAACTTCATCGAGGAATATCTCGGCATGAGAGTTGAATCCGTTGACGAGGTTGAGATTATCCGCCGAATGACCGAAGGCATCTATGACGAAGCTGAATATCAGAAGGCTCTCAAATGGACTAAGGAACGCTGCAAAGAGGGCTTCGACAAGAACCCCGAATTCGTCAGAAAGAGCGACGAGCAGAAAGAAAAGGATTGGGAATTCACCGTTAAGATGATGTGCATTATCAAAGACCTCATGAACGGCAACCCCAATCTTCCCGAGGGCAGAGAGGAAGAAACAGTCGGTCACAACGCAATTGCCGCCGGCTTCCAGGGTCAGAGACAGTGGACGGATTTCTATCCCAACGCTGACTTTGCAGAGGCTATGCTCAACACCTCGTTTGATTGGAACGGCGCAAGAGAGCCTTATATCCTTGCAACCGAAAACGATGTTCTCAACGGTCTCGGAATGCTGTTTATGAAGCTGCTCACCAACAGACCTCAGATGTTTGCAGATGTCCGTACATATTGGAGCGCAGATTCCGTTAAGAGAGTAACCGGCTATGACATTGAGGGCGTTGCAAAGGATGCAGGCGGATTTATCCACCTTATCAACTCCGGCGCATGCTGCCTTGACGCCTGCGGTGAGGTTAAGGACGAAAACGGCAACGGAATTATCAAGGAATGGTACAAAGTTACCGACGAAGATATTGACAAAATGCTTGAGGCAACCACATGGAACGCCGCAGATAACGGCTATTTCAGAGGCGGCGGATTCTCCTCACGCTTCCTGACCAGAGCTCAGATGCCCGCAACGATGATTCGTCTTAACATCGTTAAGGGTCTCGGCCCCGTGCTTCAGATTGCAGAGGGCTGGACTGTCAGCCTGCCCGACGAGGTTTCCGACATTCTCTGGAAGAGAACCGACTACACATGGCCCTGCACATGGTTTGCTCCGAGATGCGACGGCAAAGGCCCGTTCAAATCGGCTTATGACCTGATGAACAATTGGGGCGCAAACCACGGCGCAATCTCCTATGGCCATATCGGCGCAGATATCATCACAATGGCTTCAATGCTCAGAATCCCCGTTGCTCTCCACAATGTTCCCGAGGAGAAAATCTTCCGTCCCGCATGCTGGGGCGCATTCGGAACAAAGGACCTTGAGGGCGCAGATTTCAGAGCCTGCTCCGCATACGGCCCGATGTATAAATAAACCATTGCCTGATTAACAGCAGAAAGAAATTACAAGTTAAACAACCCGGATTACAGCCCGGAATCCGAAAGGACTTCGGCTGTAATCTGTTTTTATTTTTATGTGAAAATGTTGATATATATAGCTTTTTCGAGTGAAAAGTGAAGATGTAAGAGGTAATAGGTTCACGGTAGGGCGGGGGCAAGCTATTTAATTGAAGAGTGAAAAGTGAATAGTGAAGAGGTGAAAGTTGTATAGTAAAAGTGGACACAAAGGAAAGTGAATGGTAAAATACA
>JBJEQD010000140.1:0-4633 GCA_051881575.1 Acutalibacteraceae bacterium
GGGGTTCTTTCATTGGATATCCGCTTGTTGGAAAAATGTTATATTCTGATGATGTCCGAAATCCAACTTGATTATAAAATTTATAATTTCCTTCGACGGTGATTCCTTTATAGCCCAATTCTCTTACTTTCTCAATTCCCATCATCAACATAGCGGTTCCGATTCCTTGGCGAAAATAATCCGCATGAACAGATACGGGTGCTAACATGACAATTTCGGAATCGGCTTCGTCGCCATGTCCTCCATCTCTTGCGGGGGACAGCGGAAATTTGGAAAATAAAAAGTGTCCCACCACCTTGTTATCCAATTCCGCAACAAAGGACAATTCCGGAATATAATATTTTGAATCTCTGATTTCCTCCACTAATGCAATAATATCGGTTCCATCAGAATAGTCTGTTCCTTCTTGAAACGAACGCAAAATCAGAGAAACAATACTCTTATAATCTTTATGTTCTTCCGGACGAATTGTAATCTTCTTATTCATCATATGCATATCCTCCTCTCAATTTTTGATTCCTTGAGAGACATATTGTTACTTAATTTCAAAGTTGAAGCGCCCATCTTTGCCGGCTCCGGACATTTCAACGATAATATAGACCGTGCCTTTTTGCAGTACTCCGTCAATCTCACTTATATCATCCCCGGAATTGACGGAAAACAATTCCGTTTTTGTCCCATTACAGTCATAGAAAACCTTTGCGCTACCGTTTTCAAGCTTTGCGGAATAGTTGATTTTTTCATCCGCACTTTCGCATTTCAACTTAAATACCATAGAGCCTTCAAAGCTTGAAAAACTCATGGAAGCGTTTTTCGTCGTGTTTGTATGTACAAACGCCACCGCTTTGTAATGTGAAGTATATCTGTTACAGCCGGACAGCGTCAACAGTAACAACGCCATAAAGACTGCAACCAAAACCGTGAATAAGCGTTTTTTCATAAGACCGATCTCCTTTGGCATTTTATTTTTGCATACCGAAAAATTCAAAGTTGTTTTGACACCTCATCCGCCTCGTTCCTCGGCACCTTCTCGGCTCCCGCCTCGGTCGGTGCTTCTGAGCTTACGCTCAGAGGTTGCCACCGGCAACCCGCACCCTCAAAGATGGAGCCAAAATAGATAGATGAATTTTTTCAATGAAACAGCAGAAATCATCAGGAATACCGTAGGGGACGGGTCGCCCGTCCCGAAAAATGAAGGCAACTGCTTTTAGTTTTTTTGAATGAAAAGTGAAGATGTAAAATGTAAGAGTTAAGAGCTACAAGGTAGGGCGGGGGCTTGCTCCCGCCGTCTGTTTGTCATGCTGTATTTATCGAAAAATAACGATTTTTCGTAGGGAACGCTGTCCTCAGCGTTCCGTTGAAATTTGAAGCATTTCCGGACAGCCGCAAGGGCTGTCCCTACAAATTCCATTTTTTTGAAATGATTATATCATATCATTTAACAAAAAACAATGCTTGCATAGGGTTTCAACCTGACACAAGCATTGTTAATTATAAATCTTATTAATTGAAATCAAACAGATTAAGACCGGTTATTTCGTCATACCGTCTGTCTGTTTTGCCTTCTATTTCTTCAACGAACATTTCGCATGTGCCTGAAATGACACATTCATTCAGGTGACCGCCGAAAGCGTTTAGATTTTCGTCGGCGGCGTTAATGTGCAGATGAATGTACGCTTCGCCGTCTTTTTCGGTGATGTTGCCGAGAAGCGAGGTTATCTCAGCTTCACCCGTAAAGGTCTTTTTGATATATTTTTTCTGCTCAACGCTGTAAAGCCCGACTGTGATGCTGTCGGCAGCGCCGATTGCGGAAACCTTTGCAAAACGGATATTTTCATCCTTGCAAAGCCTTGAAAGCTCGGTGATTACTTCTTCGCCTCTGTTGATTCTGACGGCAAAGGTGTTCCCGAATTTCTTATATTCCATAATAACCTCCGCTTATTTGCTGAGCAGTTCCTCAAATCTTCTCATGGCTTCCTTGGTGTTTTCATGGGTCGAGAATGAAGTGAGCCTGAAATAGCCCTTGCCGCATTCGCCGAAGCCTTCGCCCGGAGTGCCGACAACATTTGCCTTTGTCAGAAGCTCGTCAAAGAATTCCCATGAACCCATGCCGTTCGGGCATTTGAGCCAGATATAGGGAGAGTTTTTGCCGCCGCAGTACCAGATTCCGAGCTTGTCAAGAGTGTCGGTTATGGTCTTGGCGTTTTCACGGTAATAGTCAACATTTTCTTTTATCTGCTTCTTGCCCTCTGGGGTGAATACAGCCGCCGCCGCTTTCTGAACAATATAGCTCACGCCGTTGAACTTCGTGGTCTGACGGCGAAGCCAGAATTTGTTGAGCTTGTGGCCGTCTCTTTCAAGAGCCATGGGAACAACGGTGTAGCCGCAGCGTGTGCCCGTGAAGCCCGCAGTTTTTGAGAACGAGCAGAATTCAATTGCGCAGGTCTTTGCGCCCTCGATTTCATAGATGCTTGCTGGCAGGTCTTTGTCCGTGATGAAAAATTCATAAGCGGCGTCAAAGAGGATAACCGCATTTTTCTTGTTGGCGTAGTCAACCCAGACTTTGAGCTGTTCTCTGTTGTATGCCGCACCCGTGGGGTTGTTGGGGGAGCAGATATAAATTAAATCTGCATCAACGCTGTCGTCGGGCATCGGGAGAAAATTATTTTCGCTGTTAGCCTGAAGATAAATTATCTCTCTGCCGTCCATGGTGTTTGTGTCAACATAAACGGGATAAACGGGGTCGGGGACAAGAACTTTATTATCTTTTGAGAAAATATCAAGGATATTTCCAAGGTCGCTCTTTGCACCGTCTGAGACGAAAATTTCATCTTCTTCAAGCTCAACGCCCTTTTCGGCATAGTAATCTTTCAGCGACTTTTTGAGAAAGCCGTATCCCTGCTCGGGACCGTAGCCCTTGAATGTCTCAGCCTTGCTCATGTCGTCAACTGCGCTGTGGAGAGCGTCAATAACGGCAGGGCAGAGGGGGCGGGTAACATCGCCGATGCTGACCTTGATAACATCCTTATCGGGGTTCTCCGCCTTGAATTTATTGGCTCTTGCGGCAACCTCCGAAAAGAGATAGCTTTCTTTGATATTAAGATAATTTGAATTGATATGTGCCATAATTATTCAACCTCTCCTTCAAATGCAAAAGCCGCAGGGCCTTTCATTATAACCGTGCCGTCGGATTGATACTTAACCGACAGCGTGCCGCCGATAAGCTCAACCGAAATGAATTTGTCGGCAGGGCATTTTCCGTTTTTGACTGCCGCCGAGACGGTAGCGCATGCTCCCGTGCCGCAGGCGAGCGTTTCTCCGCTGCCCCTCTCCCAAACTCTCATTTTAAGGTGGGTTTCGTCAACATATTCAACGAATTCGGTGTTGATTCTTTCGGGGAACATCGGATGATTTTCAAATTTCGGGCCGATTTTTTCAAGAGGCATGTCCTTTATTCCGTCGGTGAATATAACGCAATGAGGGTTGCCCATTGAAACGCAGGTGATTTTCCATTCCCTGCCGTCAACGGTCAAAGGCTCGCTGACAACCTCGTTTTTATCGAAAATAACGGGAATTTCCTTTGCCTCAAAAATCGCCTTGCCCATGTCAACGGAAACCTCCTCAACAACGCCGTCTTTAACGGTCAGGTCAAGGGTTTTGATTCCGCCGAGGGTTTCAAGAGTGAAGTGAGTTTTGTCCGTCATGCCTTTTTCATAAACATATTTGCCGATACAGCGGGTTGCGTTGCCGCACATTTTGCCCTCGCTGCCGTCAGCGTTGAACATTCTCATTCTGAAATCGCATTTTTCCGAAGGCATGATAAGCACGATTCCGTCGCCGCCGATGCTGAAATGGCGGTCGGAAAGCCTTTTTGAAAGCTCATTCGGGTTTTCAATTTCGGTTTCAAAGCAGTTGAAATAAATATAATCGTTGCCGATGCCGTGCATTTTAGTGAATTTCATTGCAAACCTCACATCTCAAAATATTGGTCACGCTCTGCGCCGACCGAAACATATTTAATCGGGCAGTCAACCTTATCCTGAATATAATCAATATATTTCTTAGCGTTTTCGGGAAGCTCGTCAAAGCTGCGGCAGCCCGAAATGTCGCATTTCCAGCCGTCAACATATTCATAAACGGGCTTTGCTCTGTTGAGCGGTGCGCCGACGGGGAATTTCTCGGTCTGAACGCCGTCAACCTCATATGCAACGCAGACGGGAATCTTATCGTAGCAGGAGAGGACATCCATCTTTGTCAGCGCAAGGCAGGTTGCGCCCTGAAGCAGAACACCGTATTTTGAAGCGGGAACATCAAAGCCGCCTACTCTCCTCGGTCTGCCTGTTGCTGCGCCGTATTCGCCGCCCGCTTCACGCAGAATATCCGCTTCCTCGCCGAAAAGCTCGCAGGTGAACGGGCCTTCGCCGACACAGCTTGAATAAGCTTTCATTATGCCGATTGTTTCATCGAGCGTACAGCCGGGAATGCCTGCTCCGATAGGAGCGTAGGCGGCGATTGTCGATGATGATGAGGTGTAGGGATAAATGCCGAAGTCAATGTCTCTGAGAGCGCCGAGCTGAGCCTCAAACATGATTGATTTGCCCTCTCTGACCGCTTCGGTGAGAAAATCCGTTGT
>JBJEQD010000141.1:0-21971 GCA_051881575.1 Acutalibacteraceae bacterium
CGGCTATGAGTTTGCGGAGCTTTACGATATTAACTGCTTGGGCACATTTTCCTTTAAAGGAACAACAAAAGAGCCCCGTTTCGGCCACCCGCCCCCGAGAATTGCCGAGTGCGAGAGCGGAATGATTAATTCCGTCGGGCTTCAGAATCCCGGAGTTGAAGCGGTAATCGCCGAGGAACTGCCGAAGCTGAAAAAGTGCTTTTCAAAGCCCGTTATGGCGAATGTCAGCGGCTTCTCGGTTGAGGATTATGCCTACACCTGCGAAAAGCTTGACGGTCAGGAGCAGATTGGCTGGTTTGAGGTCAATGTCAGCTGCCCGAATGTTCACGGCGGAGGCATGAGCTTCGGAACTTCGCCCGAAGCGGCGGCGCAGGTCACTAAAGCCGTCAAGGCGGTAACGGAAAAGCCCGTTATTATAAAGCTTTCGCCGAATGTTACCGACATTGTGTCGATTGCAAAGGCATGCGAGGACGCAGGGGCAGACGGAATCAGCCTGATAAATACGCTCCTCGGCATGAGAATAGACCTTAAAACCCGAAAGCCCGTTGTTGCCAACAAAATGGGCGGCTTCTCGGGTGCGGCGATAAAGCCCGTTGCACTCAGAATGGTTTATCAGGTCAGCGAAGCGGTCGATATTCCCGTCGTCGGCATGGGCGGCGTTTCAAATGCAGAGGATGTTATTGAAATGATAATGGCGGGCGCAACTGCGGTTGAAGTGGGAGCGGCGAATCTTGTTGACCCCTTTGCCTGCCGTGACATAGTTGAAAATCTCCCCAAGGTTATGGAAAAATACGGTATCAATAATTTAAATGAAATAAAAGGATGTGCGCACAATGGGTAAAGATGTAATCGTAGCCTGCGATTTCAGCAGTAAGCAGGCGGTAATGGATTTTCTCGACAAGTTCACAGAGGAAAAGCCTTATGTTAAAATCGGCATGGAGCTTTTTTATGCCGAGGGGCCGTCGATCGTCAGAGAAATCAAGGCGAGAGGTCACAAGATTTTTCTTGATTTGAAGCTTTGCGATATTCCCAACACGGTCAAAAAGGCTATGAGCGTTCTGAGCAGCCTTGATGTTGACATGACCAATCTCCACGCAAGCGGCACGATTGAAATGATGCAGGCGGCTCTTGAGGGCTTAACAAGACCCGACGGCACACGCCCCCTGCTTATCGCCGTAACTCAGCTCACCTCAACGAGTGAGGAGAGAATGAGAGAGCAGCTTCTGATTGACAGACCGCTCGATGAGGTTGTTATGCATTATGCCGAAAACGCAAGAAAAGCGGGGCTTGACGGCGTTGTCTGCTCTCCGCTTGAAAGCGGCAAGGTTCACGGCAGATGCTCAGACGGTTTCCTGACCGTAACTCCCGGCGTTCGCTTTGCAGACGGCGATGTCGGCGATCAGGTCAGAGTAACCACTCCCGCAAAGGCAAAGGAGCTCGGCTCGGATTATATCGTTGTCGGCAGACCGATTACCGCCGCTGATGACCCCGTTGCGGCTTACAGAAGATGCGTCAGCGAATTTGTCGGCTGATATCAATAAAATAATATTTATTACAGGAGGATATATGAAATGGAAAAGTTAATTGCAAAGGATTTGCTTTCAATCGGAGCGGTATTTCTTCGCCCCGAACAGCCCTTCACATGGGCAAGCGGAATCAAAAGCCCGATTTACTGCGATAACCGACTGACTCTGACCGCTCCCTCGGTTCGCACCGATGTTGAAAATGCCCTTGCCGAAACGGTCAAGAAGTATTATCCCGATGCAGAGGTGCTTATGGGCACTTCAACCGCAGGCATCGCTCATGCGGCGATAACCGCTCATATCCTCAATATGCCCATGGGCTATGTCCGCTCGGGCGCAAAGGATCACGGCAGAAACAATCAGATTGAGGGCAAGCTTGAAAAGGGTCAGAAGGTAGTTGTTATTGAAGACCTCATTTCAACCGGCGGAAGCGTTATCGAGGTTGTAAACGCCCTGCGTGATGCAGGTGCGGAGGTTCTCGGCATCGCAAGCATTTTCACCTACGGAATGCAGAAAGGTCTTGACCGCCTTGCAGAAGCGGGCGTTAAGAATGTCAGCCTCACCAATCTTGATGTAATCGCAGAGGTTGCGGCTGAAACGGGATATATCAAGCCCGAGGATGTTGACCGCCTTATCGCTTTCAGAAACAATCCCTCCGATGAAAGCTGGATAGGGGGAGCAAAATGAGAAGTCTGATTGACATTCTTTCGCTCTCAACCGAAGAAATAGACGAGCTTATCGAAAAAGCAGAAGATATTATTGCGAATCCCGAAGAATACAGAGAAAAGTGCAAGTATAAAAAGCTTGCAACCCTTTTCTTTGAGCCGTCAACAAGAACAAGGCTCAGCTTTGAAGCCGCAATGTATGAGCTCGGCGGTCAGGTTCTCGGATTTTCTCAGGCGGATTCATCTTCGGCGGCAAAGGGCGAGAGCGTTGCCGACACGGCGAGAACCGTCAGCTGTTACGCCGATATTATCGCCATGCGCCACCCCAAGGAGGGCGCTCCGCTTGTTGCGTCGATGGCGGCGAGCGTTCCGATTATCAACGCAGGCGACGGCGGACACAATCACCCGACCCAGACCCTTACCGACCTTCTGACAATAAAAAGAGAAAAGGGCAGACTTAACAACCTGACAGTCGGTTTCTGCGGAGACCTGAAATTCGGCAGAACGGTTCATTCGCTGATTGAAGCCCTGACGAGATACACGGGGATTGAATTTGTATTGATTTCACCCGAGGAGCTTATGCTTCCGGGCTATCTCAAAAAAGGTATTCTTTCACAGGACGGTATCAAATACACCGAAACGACCGACCTTGAAGCTGTCATGCCGAAGCTTGATATCCTTTATATGACCCGTGTTCAGCGTGAACGCTTTTTCAACGAGGAGGATTATTTAAGGCTCAAAGACAGCTACATTCTCACGCCCGAAAAGCTTGTTAACGCCAAAAAAGACCTTGCGATTCTGCATCCTCTGCCGAGAGTTAACGAGATTCACACCTCGGTTGACTCCGACCCGAGAGCCTGCTATTTCAGGCAGGTGCTCAACGGCAAGTTTATCCGCATGGCGCTTATCCTCAAACTGCTGGAGGTGGACTGAAGTGAATATTGATTCAATTAAAAACGGAATTGTTATTGACCATATTGCGGCGGGCAAGAGCATGGAGATTTATTATCAGCTTGAGCTCGACAAGCTTGACTGCACAGTTGCGATAATCAAGAATGTTCACAGCAAGAAAATGGGCCTTAAGGATATCATCAAAATCGACTCCGAAATGGAAGTTGACCTTGACGCACTCGGATATATCGATTCCGAAGCGACGGTCAACATCATCAAAGACGGCGTTCGCTGCGAAAAGAAAAAGCTCACTTTGCCCATGCAGATAAAGGATGTTCTTCATTGCAAAAATCCCCGCTGTATAACGACCACCGAGCAGGATCTTCCCCATGTTTTCAAGCTCACCGACCCTGCAACAAAGACCTACAGATGCATTTATTGCGAATCAAAGGCTAAATAATTCTTATCCCGGAATCCGTGCTCTGTTATTGAGCCGGTAATCCGGGATTTTTTTGACTGTTCGGATTATTATTCCGATTTCAAATATATTTGCCGCTATAATAAAAAATATGTGAAAAACTCATGTGCAAAATTGCTAAAAATTACATTTTGTTTTAAAATCTATTGACTTTTTCGACAGATTATATACAATAAAAGTGACGGAGTATTTGTTTTCATTCAAAGGAGTGATAAGCATGTTCGGCAAACTTAAAATAAAGATAAAAGATTATTTAAGTGAGGAATCGGGTCAGGCGATGGTGCTCGTGTCGCTTTTGATGACCGTTTTGCTCGGCTTTACTGCTCTGGCAATTGACATTGGCTTCGGCTATCATCAGAAAAGCGATCTTCAGACTGCCGCCGACGCCGCCGCTCTTGCAACTGCGTCTCAGATGCCCGGCAACACCAATGCAAAGCTCAGAGCAATCGGAAAAGAATATGCAGCCAAAAATCTTGACGACACCGAGGATACAACCATAACCGTTAACCTTGACCGAATCAGAAGAAGAGCGCAGGTTACGATAAGACAGCCTGCCAAGAACTTCTTTTCCGGAGTACTCAGCAAAGAGAAAAGATATGTTTCCGCAACGGCAACATCAAGATATGCCGTTGAATGGGACGGCGAGGTTCTTCCGTTCCTCAACCTTGATGCAAACTATGCTCCGGGAACGGTTATGACGGTTTGGGATAAGGTCTTTTCGGGCGACTTCGGCAGCATGGACGACTATGAAATCCATAATGCCAATGACCCCAACAAGGTTTATTTCAAGGTTGACTATATGAACGGCGTTGAGCTGAAAAAAGGTACGGTTGCAACAATCAAGCAGGAAATCGGCTGGATTTTTAATCAGAACCGAAAGCATGTTTATATTCTCAGCATCAGCCAGGAGGTTTATGACAGCGGTCAGGTTCTGATGGTTGACGGAACCTACAGACCTATTGACAAAATGAAAAACAACGATGTTGTTGACCCGTCTCAGCTTGTGCTTGTTGAATGTAAGTTCACCGCCTACAGCGAGAGCGCAAAGCTTCTTGTTTTGCTATCGGAAGCCGTTTATGATTTCAACAAGGGCGAATACCCGCCGGACTACGAGTGTCCGGGCATGGTTGCGGCAAAGCTTATAAGATAACCGCATATATAATATGTATACAATTTATACTAATTTCAGGCTGTGTTCCCGGTTGAACACAGCCTTTTTTGTCGGCTTTTAATAAAAAACAGTAATTTTTTACAGTTTTGTTTATTTTTGGTATTTTATACAAAACCAATTATCTCGGTTTGTGTAAAAAGGCGAAAAAACCGTTTATGAACAATGTCTTAATGCGAAATATGAACTATAAAGGTGAATTTTAATTCTCAAACCGAAATAATGTTGATAATACATTGTAATTTTTGATAAAAAAAACAGACAAATGGCAAAAAAACTATTGACATTGCCGAATAATGGTGATATATTACAATTGTGAAATGGAAAAACACCATCGATTAGTTTTTAGCAAAGGTTGTGAGGCTCTTGATTGAGATTTTGATCTCAGCGGTTTCGGGTTTGGCAGCCGGGTTGCTTTTCCAGAGAATAACGGTTCTTCAGCTAAAGAAAAGAACCGACGACAGTTCAAAGATTAAGGCGGTCAACAAGCCGTCGGTTATCATTCCTTGGATGCTCATTTCAGCGGCGCTGTTCGCTCTGCTTACATGGAAGCTTAAAGAACAGTGCATCGTCCTGGTTGAGTACTTAATTATCGCTTCAACGGCAATCAATATTTTAGCTGTTGACGCATTGATAAGAAAGGTTCCGAACAGCTCACTGCTGATATTGCTTGTGACAAGAGCAATCGGAATTGTTCTTGAAATTGTGTTCAAGGTCGGAACGGTAAAAAGCGTTGTCATTCCATCGTTTTTCGGTTTGTTCATTGCTTTTCTCGTTTTCAGCCTTCCCTCATATTTCGGAATTCGGATCGGCGCAGGGGATGTCAAATATTCCGGAGTCATCGGCTTCTGCCTCGGCTTTATCGGCTTCCTCGAAGCCGCCGTAATAATGGGCATTGTCAATCTGATTTATTGGGCTTATCTCAAGATAACCCATAAGGGCAACGGAAAAACTCTTGCACCCATGGGGCCGTGCCTTTCGGCGGGAGTTATAATAACTCTTTTGGTTCCGCTGACAGAGTATATCGGAAATTTCAGCATTTTTTAAGTAAATTTATCCGGAAGAACAGACCGGGTGAAAATAAAATCGCACAAGCGATGGAGGTAATATTATGTTAAAGAATTGGCTCATGGATGAAGACGGTCAGGGTATGGTTGAATATGCTCTCATCATCGGCCTCATCGCAATTGTTGTTATTGCAGCTCTTGCACTCCTCGGTCCGAAGATCAGAGATAAGTTCAATGATATCAATAAAGAGCTTGACAAGGCAACAACCCCGGCATCATAATTTGCAGAACTTAGTTTATTAAAGGTTGAATTACTTAACGGAGGTAAGTATTATGTTAATGAATTGGCTTAAAGACGAAGACGGTCAGGGCATGGTAGAATATGCTCTCATCATCGGTCTCATCGCAATCGTAGTTATCGCAGCTCTTGCACTTCTCGGTCCGAAGATCAGAGATAAGTTCAACGATATCAATAAAGAGCTTGATAAGGCAACTACACCGGCATCATAATTTGCAGAACTTAATTATTAACGGTTGAATTACATAACGGAGGTAAATATTATGTTAATGAATTGGCTTAAAGACGAAGACGGCCAGGGCATGGTAGAATATGCTCTCATCATCGGTCTCATCGCAATCGTAGTTATCGCAGCTCTTGCACTTCTCGGTCCGAAGATCAGAGACAAGTTCAACGATATCAATAAAGAGCTCGATAAGGCAACTACACCGGCATCATAATTGTCGGCGAAAAAACAAAAACGAAAAACCTAAGGAGCGGGGAAAAGCTTGCATTTGCGGACTTTTCCCCGCAAGTGTTAAAATGGGAGATTCGCTCCTGCAAATATTTCTACAATGAATTAAGAGCAGGAATACTGCTCTTAATTTTTTTAGGCGGTGAATATTGCAATGAAGAAAAAACTGAAAAACGAAAATGGTCAGGCGATGGTTGAATTTGCTCTCGTTTTGCCTATCCTTCTTTTTGTGGTTTGCGGAATTATTGATTTCGGATGGCTGTTTTACAATCAGCTTTCGCTCGATAATGCCTGCCGAGAGGGTGCACGCTATGCGGCTATATGCTCAACGGAGGAAGACTGCGTAACTTTTACAAAGGAACATATAAACAATATTCTCGCTCCCGTGTTCGAAGAAGTGGAAATCTCGATAACCTATACAGACATTTCCGATAAGCTTAACGGCGATGTCGTTGTGAACTTAGAGGCTGAAATGCATGTTCTCACCCCTGTTCTCGGCGCTATCAACGGAAGCCAGACCAAAACTCTGACCTCCGAGGTCGTTATGAAGGTCGAAACATAATTTGCCTTTTTGGCAGAGGAGTTAATTTGTGCGGTTGCGGCTTCGTCTGTGACGCCGTAACGCATGAAGATTAACAACAGTAACCCTAAGAAAGGAATCAATGAAAAGATGAAAAAAATTTATCTTATTGCAACGGTTTTTGCCATAATTGCAGGCTTTGCAACCTGGCTTTTTGCAACGGAAATTGACAAGAAAACAACTATCAAGGATGTCGAAAAGGCAACCGTAGTAGTTCCCTTAGCGGATATTGATGAATACACCGTCCTGACCCCCGAAATGCTGACAACCGTTCAACTGCCGACAAGCTCAATAACCTACGGCACGGTTACAAAGGTTGAGGATATCGTTGGCTACATGAACAATGTTAAGCTTTATGCAGGCGAGCAGATTATCGCTGATAAGCTTACTTTGGTAGGTCAGATATCGGGCGATTCAAGGCTGTCTTATGAACTCAAGAAAGGGGAGTTTGCCGTTGGCATTACTTGCGACGAGGCAGGCGGAATCTCAGGTTATTTGAAGCCCGGCGACCGTGTTAATATTTTTTCGGTTAATTCGGGAGCGGGAGAAACAAAGCTTGTCTTGTCAAATGTTCTTGTTTTGAAGGTCGGTACTTTCGCCGAGAACAAGGCTGCCTCCGCAGAGGAAGCTGAGCTGTCATCCTATTCCAACCTTGTTCTCTCACTCAATGACGCTCAGATTAAGCAGTTCGGAGCCGAACGAGCATCCAATCCCGACTATTTCTTCTTTGCTCTCGTTCCGTTCTCAGAGGGCAATCAGATGAAAGGCGAAATCAATGAAGATGTAACAAAGCATGAAATTCAGACCAACCCCTATTCTCCGGTTACAATCGTTGATTTTGAGAATCTTCCCGAGCCCACAACGGACGAAGCCGCATAAGCAACAATCGCCGTTTGATAAAACGCATAAATAATGATGTGAGGTATCCCTATGGAAAAACTGAATGCAGTTGTTTTATCCGAAGACATTGATTTAAGAATATACATTAAAAACCACCTTAAAGGCGATAATATCGTCATTTCCGGCTATTCCGATTTGGGAAGCGCAGGAAAGCTGAAGGCGGAGAGCCTTTTCCCCGATATCGTTATCTGCGCCGTCAGAGGCGAGGTCAGCCCAACGGTTTTCAGCTTTATTCAGCAGCTTCTGATAAGCGTTCGCAATTGTGTCGTCGTTCTTGTCAGTGACCATATAACGGTTGACCTTGTCAGCAATGCGGCAAGATTCGGCGTCAAAGGCGTTATTCCCATGGAAACAAACGCCGAGGACTTTGAAAAAGAGCTTTTGAATATTTTTGATCTTGAGCGTCAGAGAAGACTTGACACCAACGAGAGCCAGAATATCCGCTCAAAGGTTCTTTCTTTCTTCGGCGGCAAGGGCGGAACGGGAAAAACGACCATGGCTGTCAACGCTGCAACCCAGATTGCAAAGCTCGGCAAAAGAACAATGCTTATTGACCTTGATTTGCAGTTCGGCGATGTCACAATGGCTCTTGACCTTAATCCGAGAAACACCATTGTTGAGCTTGTTCAGGACAGGGCGGGCATAACGATAGAAAATATCAACAGCTTTTCGGAAACCCATAACACGGGTCTCAGCGTTCTCGGCGCACCGAAGAATCCCGAATATGCCGAATACATAAAGCCGGAGGATGTTGAAAGAATCATCGACACCATGCGTCCTTATTTTGAGTACATCGTTATCGATCTGCCTCCCGTTCTCAATGACCCGACGATAACGGCGATTGAGAATTCGGAAGAAGTCTATTTGGTATATAATATGGATATTCTTTCGCTCAAGAATGCCAAAGCGTGCGTCGATGTATTAAAACAGCTCAATCAGGGCGACAAGCTGAAGCTTGTTATTAACAAAAACATCAAGAGTCTCATTAACGCAAAGGATTTTGAAAAAACGGTTGAAATGCCTGTTTACGCCTTTATCGGCGAGGATTCAAAGCTTGCAAACACCTGCATTAACAAGGGAATTCCCATTATGCTTGCAAGCCCTCAGTCCGAGGTTGCCCGTGATATTAAAGAATTTGTAAGAAAAATTCTTGCCTCATATACAAAAGTAAAGACCATTAATGAGGATGCAGGCAAAAAAACGGCAAATCCGCTCAAAAGGCTGCCGACCAAAAAGCCCGAAGCTCAAAAGCCGGCGAAGAAAAAGCCCGCAGCAAAAAAATAAGCAAATAATTTGATTCCCCGGGAGGAAAAGTGATTTATGGGACTTTTAAACAGACTTGACGCTCAGAATAAATCATCCTCAACAGCAGAAACACATATCAATTCCGCCGAACCCGCCGCTGCTCCTGCCGCTCCTCAGGCGGCAGAAACCGCAACTCCCGCAGCGGAGGAAAAGGATATTTATGCTGATGTTAAAAGAACTATACATGTTGACATCATCAAAACAATGAACCGAGAAGGTCAGGTAAAGGTTGACAGGTCAACAATTTACAAGCTTCTTGACGAAAAAATCAATGATGATGAATATAAAATCCCCCGTATCGACCGACCGAAGGTCTTTTCGGAGCTGTTTAACGATATCGTAGGTTACGGCCCGATTGAAGACTTGGTTGAAAGCGAAAAATTCTCGGAAATAATGATTAACGGACCCGATCAGATTTATGTTGAGCAGGGCGGTAAGCTTGTTCTGACCGATAAGAAATTCAGAGACGAAGAGCATCTGATGAATATTATCGACAGAATTGTTTCTCAGGTCGGCAGACATGTTGACGAATCCAGCCCCATGTGCGACGCCCGTTTGCCTGACGGCTCCCGTGTTAATGTCATCGTTCCGCCTCTTTCGCTTGTCGGCCCCGTTGTCACGATAAGAAAGTTCGGCAAAAAGCCGATAACCGCACAGCAGCTGATAAGATTCGGCTCGCTGACTCAGAATATGCTCAGCTTTCTTGAAGCCTGCGTTAAAGGCAAGCTGAACATCATCGTTTCCGGAGGTACCGGCAGCGGTAAAACTACATTACTTAATGTTCTTTCTTCATTTATTAACGATGACGAAAGAATTATAACAATCGAGGATGCCGCCGAGGTTCAGCTCAAACAGGAGCATGTTATAACTCTTGAAGCAAGGCCGGCAAACCTTGAAGGCAAGGGCGCAATAACAATCAGAAATCTTGTTAAGAACGCCCTTCGTATGCGCCCTGACCGAATTATCGTCGGTGAGGTTCGTTCCGAAGAAACGCTTGACATGCTTCAGGCGATGAACACCGGTCATGACGGCTCTCTGACAACCATCCACGCCAACACACCCAGAGACTCAATTGCCAGAATTGAGACAATGGTTATGATGTCGGGCATGGAGCTGCCGCTTAAAGCCATCAGAGACCAGGTTGCTTCCGCTATCGACCTCATAATTCAGCAGTCCCGTCTGCGTGACGGCACAAGAAAGGTAACGAGCATTTCCGAGGTTGTCGGCATGGAAGGCGATATAGTCAGCATGCAGGAAATCTTTCGCTTTGAAACCGACGGCCATGTTGACGCTCAGGGTAAATTTATTGGACAGTTCAAAGCCACAGGTGTTCGCCCGCACTGTGTTGAAAAAATCAGGGCAAACGGAGTGACGGTTAACAATGAATGGTTTTCAAATTAGTATGCTCCTGCTCACTTTTTCGATTGCAATGTTCATTTTCTCAATCATTGTTTGCGTTGTTTCAACCGTAACAAAGGAACGCAGACAGGTTGAAACAAGAATCGAAAAAATGAAGCCTGAATCATTAGACATCGGCAGAAGAATAAAGGATAAGCGTGAAGCAAGAAGACTGAAAATCGAGAGCAAGGCAAAAAGCGGTCAATCCCTGAGAAGAAAAAAGCTTATGGATACCATATTCAATGAGCTCATTCTTGCTGATATTCTCATGGGTCCCGAGGAATTTACGATTCTTTGGATCGTGCTCACATTCGTGCCCGGCGCACTCGTTGCATTGCTCGGATTCAATCCCATTGCATCGATTGGCCTCGGAATAATGGGCTGCTTAGGGCCGATTATTGTAATTTCAATAAAAAAGAACAAGAGAAGAAAGGCATTTGAGGCTCAGCTCAGCGATGCCCTTATGGTTATCTGCAACTGCCTGCGTTCGGGTCTTTCGTTTCAGCAGTCAATCGAAACTATCGCAAACGACATGCCGGCGCCAATCGGCGTTGAGTTCAGCAGGGCAGTCAGCGAGATTAATTACGGCGCAACCATGGAGGAAGCTCTTAATAATATGGTTAAGCGCATTAAAAGCCCCGACCTTATGATAGCAATTTCCGCCGTCAGCGTTCAGAGACAGACGGGCGGCAACCTTTCAAAAATTCTTGACACGATTTCAGAAACAATCAGAGACCGCCTGAAAATCAAGAGCGAAATCAACGCTCTTACCGCACAGGGCAGAACTTCGGGAATGCTCATCGGAGCGCTTCCGGTTATGATTTTGTTCATGCTGATGGTTATTTCGCCCGATTATGTTGAAACCTTTTTCGCAACAAAGACGGGAAACATTATGCTTGCGGTTGCGGCGATCATGGAGATAATCGGCTTCTTTGCAATCAGAAAAGTTGTTACGATTGAATATTAATTTTTATCCTGTGAGGTGACTTGAGTGGAATTAATGGTAATAGCATATGCTTTGTTAGCTTTTGCCTTGATTTTGTTGATTCTTGGACCAAAAGGAAAAAAAGAAGATAACAAAAATCAGCGAATCGGTTATTTCAAGCGGGATAAAAGCAGATTTAACATCGGCAGTCTTGACGGCTCGTTCTTTGAAAGAGTAATCGGGCCAACCTTTAAAAAAATTCTGAAGTTTATTGACTCAAAAACTCCTCAAAAAAAAGAGGGCTCCGAGAGCAAGAACGAACAGACCGAAAAGATGCTGCGTCTTGCAGGCATGTTCATCGATGTTCAGACCTATAATTTCAGAAAAAATGTATTTCTTGTTGCAACAATAACGGTAACGCTTGTGTTGCTTTTGATACTGAAGCTTGAATTTGCTTACAGCTTTCTGATTCTTCTTGTTGCCGCTGTTGTGGCAATAATCGGCCCGACCTTTTTCCTCAAGCAGTTGGCCAAGAATCATCAGCTCGGAATCAAAAGGCAGCTCCCCGACGCAATGGATTTGCTCAGCGTTTGTATTGAGGCAGGCTTGAGCTTTGACGCCGCACTGATGAAGGTTTCGGAAAAAATGAGCGGACCGTTCATTGACGAGCTTCTTATTGTATACAGAGAAATCCAAATGGGCAGAACAAGGCGAGATGCGCTTCAGACGCTTGCGGATTCAACAACCGTTGACGAGCTTAAAACATTTGTCTCTGCTCTTATTCAGGCGGAGCAGCTCGGCATTCCGATTAACAATATCATGCAGACTCAGGCGGAGCAGCTTCGTGCAACAAGAAAGCTTGAAGCCAAGGAAAAGGGAATGAAATCATCAATTAAAATGCTTATTCCCATGCTGATTTTTATTTTTCCTGTTGTTTTTATCATAATTCTCGGGCCGACAATTATGAACATAATTGAAGGCTTTTAAGGCGGAATCAGAATGAAAAGATTGACAGTTTATAAAAATGATGTCATAATACTTAAAGATGTTGGCCTTGCAAAGAATTATTTTTCAAGGCTGAAAGGGCTTATGTTCAAAAAGGAAATGCCTGAAGACAGCGGCCTTTTGATTGTGCCCTGCAACGAGATACACACCTTTTGCATGAAATTTGCAATCGATGCGGTTTATCTTGATAAAAATGACTGCATTGTTTTTATTGAGGAGGCAATAGCTCCCGGGAAGATTTGCAAATTACAGCGCAAAGCCAAAAAAGTGCTTGAGCTTTGCCCCAATGTCAGCTCAAAAATCGGGCTTGCCCCGGGGGATAAGCTCACATTTGAAATCAACTAAAGCGAGGAATTACCGATGAAAAAAAAGAGTAACGGAAGCAAATCAGCCGAAATAATTGAAGAAAATGTTGTTTCGGAGGTTATGGACGAGCTTGGCGATAAGCGTGAGGAAGAGGATAACACCAAGGTTACTTTCAAAAAGGTTCTTCACGGCTACAGCATCGACGAAGTTGACGAATATATCGAAGGTCAGAACACTTATCATGCTTCGACCTGCTCAATGTATGACGAAAAACTCAATGAAATGCGCTCTGAAATAATGCTTCTGAACCGTGAGCGTGAGTCTCTTATTTCCAAGAACGAAATTCTCCAGGAAGAATTTGAGCAGTATAAGCTTCAGGTCGCTCAGAATTCCGCAACTGTTGCCGAAGAGAAGAAAGAGGATGATATCGTCATTGAAAAAGACGATGAAACCCTTATTAAAGAAAATGACAGCCTGCGTTCACAGATTGTTGCTCTCAAAGAAGAAAATGCGGCTCTCCTGAATGAAAAGGAAATCACTCTGGAAAAGCTTGAAGAACTTGAAAATCTTAAATTGGAAAAAGAAGAGCTTGAGAATGAGATTCTTTCTCTCAATTCAAATATCACTCTGAATAATGCAAAAATCAGAGAGCTTTCTGCGAAAGAAGCGGATCTTGAGCATCTTACCGATGAATTTGTGAGCCTCAACAAGCAGTTCAATGATGCGGTTGAAAAACGCAACGGCGCTGAAAAGAATGCGGCGATAAAAGCGGAGCAGCTTGCGGCCGCCGAGAGCGAGCAGAATCGCCTGCGTAAGGAGCTTTCCGATTTTGAAATCAGATATGCCTTGCTCCGTCAGCAACTCAAAAAATCCGACGAGGATTTGGATGAGCTGAGAAAAGCAGGGAAACAGCAGGCATATGATTATGCCAACAAGGTCAGCGAAATGCAGGCTGATTTGGCAGCGGAAAAAATCAAGCTTAAAAAGCAGGTTCAGTTCCATCTTTTCCATATTAATCAGCTCGGCTCATTGCTTGACGAGGTTAAAAAGGAATATGGTGAGGCCGTCTCATCTCTTGACGGGCTTACGGATTCCGATAATTCCGACAATTCTGATAATTCTGTTGAATAACGAAAAAAGAAGCGGTAACTTTGGTTGCCGCCTCTTTTTTTAGGATTATTTGATTTTTCGCTTAAACCACATATTCAGCCATAACGCATTTTGAGAGATTATAAAGCAGAGACGCCACCTCGCTGTCAGGCAGCTTATAGTCCGATTCAATCCATTCGATTATAACACTGATACACCCGTTAACGGCATAGCCGAAAACATATTTTTTGATGTTTTCGTCGGCTGTGCAGTTAAGGGCGGTAAGACATTTTTCGAGCGAAAGAATAACAAATTTCTTTTTGAAAAACTGACTGTCGTTTTTAACCAAAAGCGTTCTGAACACCTTGTCATTTTCTTTTATGTACCTGATGAACAGCAAAATATAGCGGATTGCACTGTCGTTTATCTCAGCCCCTATTTTTTTGAGATAATCGGCGGTGTTTTCTATTATTTCATCTTCAATGCTTTTGAGCAGATCGTTCGGCTCGTTGTAGTGAAGATAAAAAGTTGAGCGGTTGATCTGAGCTTTTTCGCAAATTTCCTTTATTGTGATTTTGTTGACGGGCTTTTCCTGCATAAGGTCAATCATTGCGTCTTTAAGCATGATTTTTGTGATTCTTGTTCTCTGATTGTCTTTTGTGTTCATAATTTTCTCTCCATTAATTCGACATTTTAACAAAATATGTTGTGTTCGCAATGTTTATAAAACATCTGATGATTGTTAAATCAACACCGTGGTGATATAATCTGATTGTAATAAAAATATTATAAAAAGTCAAGAAGGGAGAAGTACAATGGCAAATCTAATGAGCAAACCGATTTTCGCAACGAAAATCAAAAGCGCAGACACAACCAAATCCGAGAAGTGGCTCGGTTATCTTTTGGGGCCCGCCGGAGCGTTGCTGCTGAACGCCGTGCTTGCAAGCTACCTGAATGTTTACTACACGGATGTTCTGAAGCTTACCAATGTTTGGGGAGGAGCTTTTTTGGCTGTATTCCCGATTGTGTCAAAGATAGTTGACGCCATAACCAACATAATTATGGGTCAGATTATTGACAGAACCAAAACGCCTCAAGGCAAAGCAAGACCCTATCTCCTTCTTGCCTCGGTTCTTCTACCGATAACCGGTATTCTTCTTTTTACGGTGCCTGAGGCGTCGCAGAAAGTACAGGTTATATGGGTCATGGCTTCATATAATCTGTTCTATTCTTTCGCATTCACGATTTATAATATGAGCCATAACCTTATGGTACCGCTTTCAACACGAAATGTTCAGCAGAGAGGCAGCCTTTCGGTTTTCAACAATATTTCAAGCGTTGCGGCAACGGGAATAATCGTTGCTCTTTTCTTCCCGATGCTTGTTATGCCGGCAATCGGAGTCAACAAATCTGCATGGATAACCGTTATGAGCGTTGTATCAATCATTGCGCTTCCTCTCACACTTGTTGAATACTATTTTACCCGTGAGAGAATAACGGAAGAATGTGCAGACAAAGAAACCGAGAAAGTGCCTGTTAAAACTCAGCTTTTAAGCGTTATCAAGGACAAATATTGGGTTGTAATTTTCCTATATCTCATAGTTTATCATATTGGTTCAAATCTTAAAAACATTTCGCTTATCTATTTCTGTAACTATGTTCTCGGAACATATAATGACGGAACAACACAGACGCTTATTTCCGTTATCGGCGGTATCCCGATGGGAATAGGCATGTTTGCGGTCTGGCCTCTTGCGAAGAAGTTCGGCAAAAGAAATCTTACAATGGCGGGCTTTGCGTTTTACGCATTGGGCGGTATTATTTGTCTTATTAATCCTCATAATATGGTGGTTGTTATTATCGGTCAGTTCATCAAGAACATCGGCGGTTTGCCCTGCGCCTATGTGTTTATGGCTCTTTTTGCCGATGTGCTTGACCATATTGAATGGAAATGCGGATTCAGAGTTGACGGCTTATCAACCTCGATTTTAACGATAATACTGACCGTTGCGGGCGGGGTATCAAACGGACTTCTCAACTTCATGCTTTCAAAGGCAGGATATGTTGCTCCCGAATTTATTGACGGCGTAACCGTTGCCGCAGTTCAGAACGCCGCCACTCAGAAGGTTATAACCTTTGGCTTCCTCGGCTTTGAGGCAATTACGGCAGTTATTATGATTGTTTTGCTTGCTTTCCTCGGAGTAGAGAAGAATCTTGAAAAAGAGCAGGCAGAGATAAAAGCGAGAAAAAGTATTTCAGCGGATAAAGAAGATGACACGGAGGATTAATTATGACAAAATCTTTCGGAAGTGACTTTTTGTGGGGTGCGGCAACGGCTGCCGCACAGATTGAGGGCGGCTGGAACGAAGACGGCAGAACGCCAAGCATTTGGGATAATCCGCCAAAGAAGAAAATAAAATACGGCGAAAATCCGAGTGTTGCCTGCGACCATTTTCACAGATATAAGGAAGATGTGGCTCTGATGAAAGAATTGGGGCTTAAATCCTACCGCTTTTCAGTTAGCTGGTCAAGGGTTATGAATGAGGATAACACCGTTAACGAAAAAGGCTTGCAATTTTACGGAAATCTTGTTGACGAGCTAATAAAAAACGGAATAGAGCCTCTTTGCACGCTTTATCATTGGGATATGCCGCTGTGGGTTTATAAGCAGGGCGGATTTATGAACGGAAAAACGGTTGAGCTTTTCGGCGATTATGCAAAGGCTGTTGTTGAGTCGCTTTCGGACAGAGTGCATTATTTTATGACAATTAACGAGCCGTCTGTGTTTTTCGGAGCAGGCTACAGCATCGGAATGCACGCCCCCTTTGAAAAAGCTCCTTATAAAGCGCCCGTGCTTATGAAAAACATCTTGCTCTGCCATGCAAAAGGCGTTGAGGTTATCAGAAAATATGCAAAAAGCGAGGTTAAAGTCGGGCTTGCGCTTGCGGTTAATGCTTTCATTCCAAATGATGAAAGCAAATCCGAAATTGAAAGAGCAAGGAAAATAACATTTTCAAACCACCTGAAAATGTTTGATTCAAACATATGGGCTGATTTGATTGTTAAGGGCGAAACCGACGACGGATTAACCGAAAAATTTGTCGGCAGAAAAGTTCTGTCTGAATGTGCCCCGAAGCTTGATTTTTTGGGCGTAAATGTTTACAGACCGCTTAATTATATTTGCTCTAAAAAATACAGACAGATTCCGAAAGCAGGGATTGCGAGAAATTCCTTGGGCTGGGAGCTTTGTCCTGAAACTCTCTATTGGGTGCTGAGATTTTTCAGCGAACGATACGGCTTGCCGATTATGGTAACCGAAAACGGAATGTGTGCTTATGACGGAAAGCTTTCCGACGGTACTGTTAGAGACGGCCACAGAATCGCTTATCTGCAAGAAACGCTGAAAGGCGTTAAAAGAGCAGTCAGCGAGGGCGTTCCCGTTCTCGGATATCAGTATTGGTCGCTCATGGATAATTTTGAGTGGGCGGAGGGCTACGATGCACGCTTCGGTTTAATCTATGTTGACTACGAAACGCAGGAGAGAACCGTCAAGGACTCGGGATACTTTTATAAAAAAGTTATTGAATCAAACGGAGAAATTTTATGAAAGCAGTAAATCTGAAATGCGAATATCTGAAAAATCCCGTCGGCATCGATATTGCCGAGCCCCGTTTGTTCTGGAACTGCGAGGGCGGCGTTAAGCAGACTGCTTATCGGATATCGGCTGTTGACGAAGAAAACAGTATTCTTTGGGATTCGGGAAAAGTTGAAAGCTCTCGGATGACTCATATAAAATGGGCGGGGGAAAAGCTCAGATCACGCACTCGGGTTATTTGGAAAGTCAAGCTTTGGGACGAAAATAACTCGGAGGGCGAATGGAGCGACGAAGCATTTTTTGAAATCGGATTATTGAATAAAACCGATTGGCAGGCAAAATGGATAACGGGCAACTATAATCCCGACAGCTCGGTTGCCGAGAAAAAGAAGAAAATCGGCAAATCGTTTTTTCTTCAGGGTGTTGATTTCCTTTTGGAAAGCAATAAGCCCGAAAAGCTTGAAAGATATCCCGTTGATTGCTTCAGACACGCTTTTTCCGCAGATAAAGAGGTTAAAAAGGCAAGACTTTACATAACCTCATGCGGAATATATGAGGCAAGAATAAACGGCGAAAAGGCGGGAGATTTCTGCCTTGCTCCGGGTATAACCGACTATACAAAGCGTATTCAGTATCAGACCTATGATATCAAGGATTTGATAAAAAGCGGCGAAAACGAAATAACCGTTGAGCTTGCCGACGGTTGGTACAGAGGCTCGGTCGGCGCATGGGGCTTGAAGCAGGAATACGGCTTTGAAACAAAGTTTATTGCACAGCTTGAAATAACCTATGCCGACGGCACGGTTAAAACCGAGATTACCGATGAAAAGTGGCAATGGAGCAATGACGGCGCAATCCGTTTTGCGGATAACAAGGACGGCGAAACCGTTGACGCAAACAGGATTCCGACCTACGGCGGCATTGCAAAGCTCACCTCATGCAATGTTGTTCCGAGCGCTTCAAACAATGTTTATATCAAAGAAAAGGAACGCTTCAAGCCCGAAATAATCAAGACTCCGAGCGGAAAAACCGTGCTTGATTTCAAGCAGAATATTGCAGGCTATATTGAATTTCATCTTAACGCAAAGCAGAATCAAAGAATTTTCCTGCGTTTCGGCGAGCTTCTTGACGAAAACGGAGAGTTCACTCAAAAGAACATTCAATGCCGGAACAAGCACATCACAACTCCGCTTCAGCAGATTGATTATACCTGCAAGGAGGGCGAAAACAGCTACAAAACAAAGTTTGCGATTTTCGGCTATCGGTATGTTCTTGTTGAAACCGATGTGCCGTTTTCTGCTGACGATTTTACGGGAATAGCGGTTTATTCCGACATGGAGCAGACGGGATTCTTTGAAAGCTCAAATGATTTGCTGAATAAATTCGTTCATGCAACCGTCTGGTCAACCAAGGGCAACAGCGCAGATTTGCCTACCGATTGCCCGACCCGTGAACGCCACGGCTGGACGGGCGACGCTCAGATATTTTTCCCGAGCGCATCATATCTTTTTGATTATGCTTCGTTCTCAAAGAAATATCTGAACGATATGTACGATTGGCAGAAGAAGAACGGAAAGCTTCCGCAGATTGCTCCGCCCGGAGGAATCGATTTCTTTATGAACTTTATGAACGGAAGTGTTGGCTGGTCGGATGCAGGCATAATCATTCCTTATTATTTTTGGAAAAAGTACGGCGACAGAGATATTCTTGAAGAATACTATGACCGCATGAAAAAATATGCCGAATTTATGATTAGCCGTGTGGGCAAGAATGCTCCGCTCTCAAAACGCCATAAGGTTAAAGGCGAAAACGGAAAATATGTTGTCAACAGCGGTCAGAGCTACGGCGAATGGGCAGAGCCTGCCGATGTTTTCCCGAATGTTTGGACTAATACGATTTTGCCGCATACCGAGGTTTCAACGGCTTATACGAGCCATGTTCTCGGCTTGATGAGTGAAATATCCGATGAACTCGGCAAAAATGACGATGCGAAGCGTTTCGGCGAGATAAGCGAAAAATGCAAAAAGGCATATCAGGCGCTTGTTGAAACCGAGGATTATTCGCTCGATACCGACAGGCAGGCGTGCCTTGTCCGCCCGCTTGCGTTCGGGTTGCTTAACGAAAAACAAAAGGAATTTGCCGAAAAGAGATTAATTAAGGCTCTCGATAACTATGGCTGGCGGCTTGGAACGGGCTTCCTTTCAACGCCGCTGATACTCGGCGTGCTTGCGAAAATCGATATCAACGCCGCTTACAGGCTTCTTGAAAATGAAGAAATGCCCGGCTGGCTCTTTATGCCCAAGAACGGCGCAACGACCGTATGGGAATCATGGGAGGGCACAAAGGCTCAGGGCGGCATCGCCTCGCTCAATCATTATTCAAAGGGCGCAGTCTGTGAATGGCTGTTTAATACGATGTGCGGAATCAATGTTGACGGAGAAAATCACTTTGTTATTTCGCCGAAGCCCGGCGGAAGATTCACATATGCAAAAGCCGAATACAGAAGCGTGTTCGGAACAGTAACGAGCGGTTGGGAAAAGAAAGACGGAAAAACCGTTTTCACCGTAACCGTTCCGTCAAATTGCACGGCTGAAATCCGTCTGCCGGACGGAACTGTTAAGAATGTCTGCGCCGGCACGGTGACTTTATAAAATAACGGAGGTATTTTCATGTTAAGAAAAATCACGGCAATAATTTTATCCGCATTGACCGTCGCTATCCTTTTTGCTTCATGCGCAGGCTCGGAGCAGGCGGAGGTTACAACCACAACCGAGCCTGCAACGGCTGAAACTCAGGCTGAGTATTCCGAGACCGAAGCGCCGGAAACTCAAAGCGTACAGTCAACCGAGCCTCAGTCAACCGTTCCCGGCGAAACAGTAACCGCCGCTCAGTCAACAACCGTTGCCGCCGTTTCAAATCCCGGGGAAATGACAACGGAAGAAATCGTAAAGCTCTATAACGATTCCGTTAACAGAGTTAAAAAAGAAGCAAAATCGGTAACAAGAAACTATAAAAAGCTCAGCAGCGTTGATGAATACCTTGAGCTTCCCTCAGCCATTGAGTCAATCGGCAGGGCGGCAATGGAGCAGTTTGTCAAGGGAACGGACGAGCCCGAAACATGGACAAGCAAGGAAGATATCAACGCCGTATTCCCCGTCGGCGGAACGGATTATTCATCTCACCTGACCCCCGATATGGTCAAAAAAGCGGCTGTTGCCGACAAGGGAACATATTATAAAGTTGTCATTCAGCTTTATGACGATAAAATCACAAGCCCCGCAAAGGGCAAGGGTTATGCGGGCGTTTTCAACACCGTCACCGCTTCAACCTTTGAGGATATCAACATTCCCGCCGTAACCTTTACTTCCGTTAAGGTCAACGGAATCAACGGTTCAATCGTTTGTTCAATCGACAAGTCAACGGGCAGAGTGACCGATATCACATTCAGAAACACCGATGTTCTTGACCTTGCGGTCAAAGTCGCATTTGGCAACATGAACGCAAAATTTGCGCTTGCCGTTGAAGAAAACTTTACAATTAAATATTAAAGAGTGATTGAATATGAAAAAGAAAACGGTATTTTTAACGGGCGCATGCGGCGGAATGGGTATTCAGGGCCTCATGCGAATGGTCAAGGATGACGCCTATAACACGCTGATTCTTGTCCGTGACAGCGAAAAGAACAGAAAGATTCTCAAAGACTATTCCGATTATAAAAATCTTGAAATCGTTTGGGGTGACCTCAACGATTACGATGTTGTTTACAAGTGCGTTGAAAAATCTGATTTGATTCTCCATGTTGCCGCCTTCGTTTCTCCCGCCGCAGATTATTACCCCGAAAAGGCGATGAAGGTTAACTACGGCTCAACAAAAAATCTGATTACGGCAATCAAGGAGCAGGGCAGAGCGGACGAGGTCAAGTTCGTTTATATCGGAACGGTTGCCGAAACGGGCGACAGAATGCCGCCTATCCATTGGGGCAGAGTCGGCGACCCGATAAAGCCGTCAATGTTTGATTATTACGCCGTTTCAAAGGTTGCCGCCGAAAGGCTTGTTATCGAGTCGGGGCTGAAATATTGGGTTTCGCTCAGGCAGACGGGAATTATCGGCGACGCAATGAGCGCAATCCGTGACGCAATTATGTTCCACAATTGCTATGACAATGTTCTTGAATATGTTTCCGACAGGGATTCGGGAATCTTGCTCAGAAACCTTTCCTATAAGGATTCAACGGATACAATGGCGGACGGCTTCTGGGGTCATATCTATAACATCGGCGGTGGAGAGAAGTGCCGTGTTTCAACGGGCGAAATGTTCAGTCGGCTTTACGGCGACATCGGAATCAAAAATCTTTCCTATGTTCTTAAACCGAAAATGCAGGCAA
>JBJEQD010000142.1:0-21896 GCA_051881575.1 Acutalibacteraceae bacterium
ACCGCCCCTCGGAATTGCTTGAACTGCTTAATTAAAGCAAAAAAGAATGGCGGGGCTTGCTCCCGCCGCTTATCATTCACGCAGAATTATTGATATATATGTATTTTCGGTATGGAACGCCGCCCTCGGCGTTCCATACCGAACCGATTATTAAACCTGAACAATTCAGTCATTCCAAAAAGGCAATAAAAAGCCATCGGCAACACGGTAGGAGCGAACTGCGTTCACCTGCTTGAAAATGCATTAAAACGGATTATATGCGGGACATGCGACCTGATCCGGAATCAGAATTACAAAGTTTACGGATTGTTAACGAACGGGTGTTGACAAAATTCGAGTATCATTGTATAATAAATCGTCAATAGAATATGTCCTTATTAAGAGCGGCTGAGGGACAGGCCCTGTGAAGCCCGGCAACCTGTGTTATGCAAGGTGCTAATTCCTGCGGCTTTTGCCGAAAGATAAGGTGTTTTCGCCCGCTGAAGACTCCTTTCAGCGGGTCGTTTTTTTACCGATACTTAAATGTAGGGCGCTTTCCGTTGATAATATTTTCAGAAAGAGGTCAAAAAATGTCTCATTATTTCTTCACTTCCGAGTCCGTCACCGGCGGACATCCCGATAAGGTCTGCGACCAGATTTCCGACGCCGTGCTCGACGCCATTCTTGAGCAGGACCCCATGGGCAGAGTTGCCTGCGAAACCTGCTGCACAACCGGCATGGTTCTTGTTATGGGCGAAATTACCACGAAAGCAAATATTGATATTCCCAAAATCGCAAGAGATGTTATCTGCGATATCGGCTACACAAGCTCCGACATGGGCTTTGACGGCAAGACCTGTGCAATTATGACCGCAATTGACGAGCAGTCGGGCGATATCGCCATGGGCGTTGACAGATTCGGCGCAGGCGATCAGGGCATGATGTTCGGCTATGCGTGCGACGAGACCCCGGAGCTTATGCCTCTGCCGATTTCGCTTGCACACAAGCTTTGCGCCAAGCTCACCGAGGTTCGCAGGAGCGGCGAGCTTTCATATCTCAGACCCGACGGCAAGAGCCAGGTCACAATCGAATATGACGAAAACGACAGACCCGTCAGAGTTGACACCGTTGTTATTTCTTCTCAGCATTCGCCCGATGTATCGCTCGAACAGATAAGAGCTGATATCATCGAAAAGGTTATCAAAACCACCGTTCCCGCTTCAATGCTTGATGACAACACGGTTTATCATATCAACCCCACCGGCAGATTCGTAACCGGCGGCCCGAACGGCGACAGCGGTTTAACCGGCAGAAAGATTATCGTTGACACTTACGGCGGATATGCCCGCCACGGCGGCGGAGCTTTCAGCGGAAAAGACCCGACAAAGGTTGACCGTTCCGCTGCATATGCTGCCCGCTATGTTGCCAAGAATATTGTTGCGGCTTCTCTTGCCAAGAAGTGCGAGGTTCAGCTTGCTTATGCAATCGGCGTTGAAGAACCCGTTTCCGTATTTGTTGACACCTTCGGAACGGGCGTTATCCCCGACACGGATATTGCCGATATCGTCAAAAAGCTCTTTGACCTTCGCCCCGCTTCGATTATCAAAACTCTCGATCTGAGGAAACCCATTTACAGACAGATTGCGGCTCTCGGCCATGTCGGCAGAACAGATGTTGACCTCCCGTGGGAAAAGACGGACAGAGTCGAGGATATCAAAAACGCCGCAAAAATCTGAAACCGAAAAGGATGAATCTTATATGAAGCTTTCGCTTGTCGTTCCCTGCTACAATGAAGAAAAAAATGTTTCTTTGTTCTATGAAGCCGCAAAAAGCGACTTTTCGGGCGCAGGCTTTGACTATGAAATAGTGTTTGTCAATGACGGCAGCCGTGACGGAACTTTCAAGGAGCTGCAAAAGCTCATGAACGGAGATATTCCTGTCAAAATCGTCAATTTTTCAAGGAACTTCGGCAAGGAGTCGGCAATGTATGCAGGGCTTCGTGAATCCGAGGGAGATTATGTGACGATCATTGACGCCGATTTGCAGCAGAGACCCGCAATAGCGCTTGACATGGTGAGAATGCTCGATTCCGAGCCGGAATACGACTGCATTGCCGCCTTTCAGGATAAGCGCAAAGAGGGCAAGGTTCTGACATTTTTCAAAAATTCGTTCTACAAGCTGATTAATAAGTTTGCGGACACGGAGTTTGTTCAGGGCGCAAGCGATTTCAGAACCTTCCGCCGCCCGATGGTTGAAGCGATTCTCAGCATGGATGAGTATTTCCGCTTTTCAAAAGGGCTGTTTTCATGGGTCGGATTCAACACCAAATTCATCCCCTACGAGGTGCAGGAGAGGGCGACGGGAACTTCAAAATGGTCGTTCCGAAAGCTGTTCAAATATGCTCTTGACGGTATTTTTGCGTTCACGACAGCACCGCTCAGAATTGCAACGATTCTCGGGCTTGTAACTTCGTTTTTCTCGATTATCTATCTGATAATCGTTGTCATTCAGAAGCTGGCTTTCGGCATTGCGGTTGCGGGCTATGCAACGATTGTTGTGCTGATTCTTCTGCTCGGCGGAATTCAGCTTTGCTGCATCGGCATCATCGGAGAATATATCGCCCGAACCTACATTCAGACAAAGGGCAGACCGATATATATTGCAAAAGATGTTTTGAAAAACGGTAAATACGATAAATAAAAAATGCGCCACGGAAACCGAAGCTTCTGTGGCGCTTTTTTATGCTCAATGCCGTATCAAGATTAAAATAATGCACATAATATAAAATGTAAAGAAAATATAAAGAAAAATTCTTGATTTTTTCTTTATTATTGTGTATAATATAAGCAGAGAAAGGAGAGATGAATATGTCGCATACCGTTAATGTTAATTTCAAATTGGATGAAGATGTTAAAAAGAGTATGGAACAGGCATGTTCCGAAATGGGTCTGTCAATGAGTGCGGCTTTCACCATATTTGCCAAAAAAGTCAGCAGAGAAAGGCGAATTCCTTTTGAGATTTCCGCCGATCCGTTTTACTCCGAAAGCAATATCCGTTATTTGGAACAGAAATTGGCTGATTATAAATCCGGTCAGTTAAAGCTTGCCGAACATGAACTGATAGAGGAGTAATTATGTCAACGAAAAGAATTCAATGGGATTTTGACGCTTGGAATGATTACCTCTATTGGCAGCAGCACGATAAGCAAATTCTCAAAAGGATAAATCAGCTTATTAAGGATATAAGCCGCAGTCCGTTTGAGGGAGTAGGAAAGCCCGAGCCGCTGAAAGGGAATCTTTCGGGCTTATGGAGCCGCCGTATTGATGAAAAACACAGACTTGTTTATTTGGTTGAAGAAAATGCGGTTTTGATTTTCTCGTGCAAAGGACATTATGACTAATTGAAAAGACAATACCGCCCGTCATTACCTTGAATGGTTCTGACGGGCGGCTTTTGCTATTAAAATGTTATCCCAATTCTCTCACAACGCCCATGAACAGGGGCGTTCCGTCGGGAGCGCAGACAGCGTAAATAAAGGGTCTGTTAAAATTCAAATCAATTATTTTTTCTTCGACAAGCGCACTTTCGGCTTTCATTTCAACAATGGTTGCCGCACCTGCTTTTGTGCCCTTTTCGCCGAGACTGATATATGTGTTGTGAAAAACCTCGTTGATATAAATGTTACCCGAAGGGCAGGTTGCCATGTCGCTGAAATCCGCTTTTTTAGAATTAAACGCCAAGGGCATTCCAATTTTTTTCAGAGCGTCTGAAAGCTTAAAGCTGCATTCAAGCTCAAATTTGGGAAGATGAACCCTTAATACGGGAGAGGGCGAGCTGTATTCAACCGTTCTGAAAGCGATTCCTCCGGCGAACTGATTTGCCGTGAAGCTGTCAAGAGCTTCTTCAACCGAAATTCCGTCATCGGGAAGAATCCCCACAAAACTGCACCCGTTTGTATATTCCTTGCGGAAACCCTGCACTTTTCCAAAAGAGAAAAAAGTGTCTATGTTTTCTTCGGAATTGAGCATGGTCACCTTTCCGACAGTGCCGTCAGATGCGGTGAAGCTGACATTTTCGGAAATCTGAAATTCGTTGTAGGGCACTTTCCATTCGCCGTCAAAAAGAACCGTGTTTATGAGATAAGCAACCGCATCTTTCGGAATTTCTTTAAGCATATCATTTATTGTTCCGTCTGTGTTTTTGCTTACCCAGCGGTTGATTTTTTGCAGAGCCGCACCGTTGAAATTCTCGTTAAATATTTCAGCTCCGAATGTATCGGTGACTTTGCGTGTGAAATTTTTGTTTACCGTGAGGTCGGCACTTTTGTTGAACCAGACTGAATTTGCAAGGCTTATTCCGCTTTGCTTTTCTGCGCTCTCGATAAACCGCCCGACTGCCTCGTTGAGCGAATCCGTTTTGCCGCCGAGAACGGTTTCAATTTGTTTGAGCGTGTCGCCCTTTGCGCCGTTGGCTGTCATGGTGAGGGCGGTTAATGCCGAAATCGGAGAAACAAGAGCGTTTTTTTCCTGCGCCGCCGCCTCTTTCAGCAGTTTTATTCCGAATTGCGTTGTTACCGACGAAATCGCAGTCGACTCAAAGCAAACGGAAGTTTGCATTATTGCCGGACCGTTGAGGACTGCTACGGTATCGGTCAGAGAATCGGATTTTTCAATTCCGAGCAAAGAGTTGATATATACCCGTTGCTTTTCGGAAACTGTGAAACTGCGGTTATTTTTATTGTCGTTAAATGTTCCGCATTCGGAATGATAGTAAATTTTTTTGCCGGAAATCTCCACGGAATAATCGTTCAGGCAGTCAGAGGTTGCACCCTCCGACCACTCTGCGTTTTCAAGAATTTCCGCAATGGCTGATGCGCCATCTGCGGTTATTTCTTTAACTTTTCCGTTATCGGAATCGTTGATGCCTATAGCATTGACGATGATTGATGTCAGAGTTTCGGCAATTGATGAGATATCGGATGTTGTTGAACTTTCGTCTTTGGCGGGACTTTTTGAACAGGAGAACAGCCCGAAAACCATTGAAAAAACGATTGTTAATAATAAAGCCTTTTTCATTTTGTTCACTCCTTCAGCTCAATTTTCTTTGGGAATATAAGGCGGAGAAATATTTGCAGAGGTACTTGAAACTGCTTTTGTTTCAATGAAATCAAGCGTATTTGCGCTGAGCTTAACCTTGTAGCCGCCGTTTTCTGTTTTAAAAAATACCTCATAATAGCTTTCTCCGCTTTCTGAGCTCGACGCAGTGACGATTTCGGATTTCGGGTCAAGTACTTCTTTTTTCTGTTCATCGGTCAAAAAGCCGAATGCAACGGCAGAAATTTCCTCAGACGAATAATTTTCACTTGTTTCTTCCGCATTTACCGGGTCGGCTGTTCCGTCATATACAGATTGAATTTCGTTTTTGCCGATTTCGGGTTTTGCGGCAGCGGGTGCATTGTTTGTTATTGTATTGTTTTTTGAATTTGAATAAAGTTCGGTGCTGTGTGTTGCTTCTGATTTCGCTGTCTTGCCTTCTGTTGCTTCGGTTAAACAGTCGTATTCGGGCTCTGACAATTCTTCTTCATAGCCTCGAAGATTATTTGCAGTATCGCCGCTTTGAACCGTGGCAACTTTATCAGGGGCTTCGGTTTTCTGCTCCCGAGGGTATTGCGGCGCAAAAACTGCCGCTGAGGAAATGCCGACAGCAATGAACAGCGCAGAAGCCGCAACGGCTGCGTTCCTTTTGCGCTTCTTCAGTAAGGCGTCCCTTTTTGCAAAGATGCTTGCCTGATATTCTTCTCTGCTTTTCATGGCTGTTTCGCCTCCTTTTCAAGCTCTTTTTTCAGAGCTTGTCTTGCTCTGTATGCAAGGTTTTCAATCTGTTTTCGGCTTTTCTTCATAACTCCGCCCGCCTGCTCATAACTCATATCTTCAAAGTAGATAAGGTGAAGAACCGTTCTGTAATCTTCCGAAAGTGAGTTCAAAGCTTTGTGAAGCTCAAGATCACGCTCTTTTTTGAGAAATTCATCCTCAAGATTTTTCAAATCGGCTTCATCTTCTATGTAATCAAATGCATATTCCGGTCTGCGGGCACAGCGGCGCACATAGCTTACCGCTTTGTGATGCGCAATGGTAAAGATATAGGTTTTCAGAGATGTTTTAAAATTGTATCTTCTTTTGTGAATAAGAAGCTCAACAAAAACATCCTCCGAAAGCTCCTGAGCTATTGCAATATTGCCGACATAGCGGTTGATGAAGAATATTAAACTGTCGCTGTAAATGTCAAGAAGTTCCCCGAATGCACTTTCGTCACCGTTGAGAAAACGGCGGTAGCTACTTTCACCGTTATCCATTGGAACACCTCCGTGTTAACACTTCATTTATTATTCGCCCGAAACGGAAAAAACACTCCCGCTTAGCGCAAAAAAAGATTAAAAAACAGATTACAGGTCAATTTCTTTTGGATTTTAACCTATAATCTGTTTATATTTAATGGACGGTTCAGTTTGGATTATAATTCAATTTCATCAAGCTTTTTGAGCCACATTGCGGCGCTTGAATCGCTCGGCATTCGCCAATCGCCTCTGGGCGAAAGGCAAACGCTGCCGACCTTTACTCCGTCGGGAACACAGCTACGCTTGAACTGCTGAGAGAAAAATCTCTTATAAAATGTTTTGAGCCATTTCATTACCGTTTCGCCGCTGAAATCATTCGCAAAGGCTTTCTTGGCAAGAAAATATATTTTGTCAGGCTCAAAGCCGAATCTGAGCACATAATAAAGGAAAAAGTCATGCAGGGCATAAGGGCCGACAATGCTTTCGGTCTGCTGAGCAATTTCACCCTTTGCGTCGGGCGGCAGAAGCTCGGGGCTTATCGGAGTATTGACGATATCCCTGAGATATTCCGAGCTTGCGGCGAAAACATCGTTTTTGATAAGGCAGTCAATCATCCAGCGGATAAGCGTTTTCGGTATGCTTGCGTTGACCCCGTACATGCTCATGTGGTCGCCGTTGTAGGTGCACCAGCCGAGCGCAAGCTCGCTCAGGTCACCCGTGCCGATAACAAGTCCGTTCGACTTGCCCGCATAGTCCATGAGAACCTGCGTTCTCTCCCTCGCCTGTGAGTTTTCATAGGTGAGGTCAAAATTGTCCGATCTCTGACCGATATCTTCAAAATGCTGAAGGCATGCCGCCTTGATGTTTATTTCCTCGCAGGTAATTCCGAGCGATTTCATAAGATTGACGGCATTGTTATAGGTTCTGTCGGTTGTGCCGAAGCAGGGCATTGTGATGCCGATAACATCGGTCAGAGGTCTGCCGAGTTCTTTAACCGCCTGAACGCTCACGAGCAGGGCAAGGGTTGAATCAAGCCCGCCCGAGATGCCGATAACGGGGCGGCAGCCGGTCTTTCTGAGGCGCTTTTTAAGCCCTGCAACCTGCATTTCAAAAATGGAAAGACAGCGTTCAAGCCTGTCCTTTTCGGTTGACGGAACAAAGGGAAGCTTCTGAACCCTTGCGTATTTTCCGTCGCCTTTCGATGCGTCTTTCGGAACATCAACCGTGCGGATATCGCAGGGAGAATAAAGAGCCGAGCAGTCGCCGAACGAGGTGGTGTGAAGCCTGTCACGGCGTAGCTTGCCGAGGTCAACATCGCTGATAATCATATAATCGCTTGAAATCTGCTCCTGCCTTTCGGAGGTGATAACTCCGTTTTCGGCAATCAGGCTGTGACCCGAAAAGATGAGGTCGGTGGTGGATTCAAGACAGCCTGCCGAGCAGAAAGCATAGGCGCAAACGCACCTTGCTGACTGCTGATTGACAAGGCCACGGCGGTATTCACGCTTTGCAATAACCTCGTTGCTTGCGGAAAGATTGACTATTATTTCCGCACCCTCAAGGCAGAGCAGAGTGCTCGGGGGCAGGGGAGCCCAGAGATCCTCGCAGATTTCAACACCAATCTTTGCTTCTCCCGCATCAAAAACAAGGCTTCCGACGGGAATATCGTAGCTTTCGCCGTCAATTCCGAGCTTAGCCGAGCTGACTGAGGAAATTTTCAAATCCGAAGCCGAAGCGAACCATCTTTTTTCATAAAATTCGGAATAATTCGGAATAAAGGTCTTGGGAACAATGCCTTTGATTTTTCCGTCGGAAATAACAACGGCGCAGTTATAAATGCCGCCGTCAAAGGCAATCGGAGCGCCGACGGCTATTAACATTGAGCAGCCCTCGCTTGAACCGAGCAGAGCTTTAATACCGCCGAGAGCGGCATTCAGCAGAGTTTTCTGAAAGAAAAGGTCGGCGCAGGTGTAGCCCGTTATTCCGAGCTCGGGGAAAACGAGCAGGTCAACATTTTCATCCTTTGCCTTTTCAATATATTTTTCTGCCTGCAAAACATTGAAATCAACATCCGCAACCTCAACATCGGGCACGGCGCAGGCAACTCTGAAATAATCAAACATAGTAAAACCTCTTTTTCGGTTAGCATAGCATTATTATTATCATTTTAACATATGATAACACCGTTGTCAAAATATTCTTTCAGAGCGGGAAAGAGAAAAATGAAGCGGTTTGATTTTTATTTTTTGAATATTTCCGAATAATATTATAATGGCGGAAATTTTGGACTTATATTAACATTATTATATTGAACGGATATTTTGCGGAGGTTATTGAAATGAGAAAAACGAAAATTATATGTACTCTCGGCCCGTCAACCGACGACCCCGAGATTTTGGAACAGCTTGTTGAGGAGGGCATGAATGTTGCCCGATTCAACTTCTCTCACGGCACGCATGAGGTTCAGAAAATGCGGCTTGATATGCTCAAAAAAATCAGGGCGAAAAAGGATATGCCCGTTGCGGCTCTGCTTGACACGAAGGGCCCCGAAATCCGTCTCGGAGATTTTGAAAACGGCGGCGTAATGCTTGAAGCGGGTCAGATGTTCACTCTCACGGGCGAAAAAATCATCGGCAGTGAAATTGCGGCGAGCGTGAGCTATGCGGGGCTTGCGAAAGATGTTGATATCGGAACAAGAATTCTGATTGACGACGGGCTTGTTGAGCTTGTCGTGCTGTCGGTCAGATATCCCGAAATGCAATGCGTAGTCCGCAATTCGGGCTATATCTCAAATCACAAGGGCGTTAACGCCCCGGGGGTTCATCTCAGGCTTGAATACCTGAGCGAAAAGGATAAGGAGGATATTCTTTTCGGCATTGAAAACGGCGTTGATTTTATCGCCGCATCGTTCACGAGAAGCGCCGACGATATCCGTGAGCTTCGCAGATTTCTGAAGCGTAACGGCGGCGAGGATATCGATATTATTGCCAAAATCGAAAATCAAGAGGGCGTTGACGATATCGACGGAATTATTAAAGAATCCGACGGAATTATGATTGCAAGGGGCGATATGGGCGTTGAGCTTCCCGAGGAGGAAGTGCCTATAGTTCAGAAAATGATAATCAAAAAGGTCTATGAGGCGGGCAAAAGAGTTATAACCGCAACGCAGATGCTCGATTCGATGATTAAAAATCCCCGTCCGACAAGAGCCGAGACAACGGATGTTGCCAACGCCATTTATGACGGAACGAGCGCAATCATGCTTTCGGGCGAAACTGCGGCGGGCAAATTCCCCGTTGAATCGCTTAAAACAATGGTCAGAATCGCCGACAGAACCGAAAAGGATATCGATTACCGCAAGAGATTTTTCCAGAGCGAAAGAAAGGCGAATCCCGATGTTACCGACGCCATCTGCCACGCAACCTGCACCACGGCTCACGACCTCAACGCAAAGGCGATAATCACCGTCACAAAATCGGGCAGGTCGGCGAGAATGATATCCCGCTACAGACCGGGCTGTGAAATCATCGGCTGTACCATCAGCGAAAGGGTTTGCCGTCAGCTTAATCTTTCATGGGGAGTTGTTCCCGTTTTGCTTGACGAGAAAAAAGAGGTTTTCGAGCTGTTCCGCCATGCGGTCAGCGTTGCAAAGGAGAAAAATCTGCTCAAAAGCGACGATACAGCGGTCATAACCTCGGGCGTACCGATCGGAATTTCGGGAACGACAAATATTATGAAGGTTGAAATAGTAGAATAAAAAGTCGGCTTGAACCGAAGCTCATTTGCTTCCGATTCAAGCCGTTTTTTATGGATTTTTTGCCGCTTTGATGACTTTTTCGGCGATTATGCGAAGATCGGCAATGCTTTCAAGCGAGCCGATTTCCTGCCTCAGAGCCGCCGCACCTCTCATGCCTTTCACATACCATGCGGCGTGTTTTCTTGCTTCTCTCATGCCGATATATTCGCCCTTGTATTCGCAAAGTTTTTGAATATGGCGAAGCATTATTTCCATGCGCTCCTCAACGGGCGGAGCAGGGAGCAAAACACCGCTTCTGAAATATTCGTTTATCTGATTGAAAACCCACGGTGCGCCGAGAGCGCCTCTGCCGACCATGACAAAATCACAGCCCGTTGTTTTATACATATTCTCAGCCGAGAGCGGGTCAACGATATCTCCGTTGCCGATAACGGGGATTTTAACAGCCTGTTTAACCTGCCTGATGATGTCAAGATTGACCGGCGGAGCGTACATTTGCTTTCTTGTTCTGCCGTGAACCGTTACTGCGGCGGCTCCCGCATTTTCAAGCATCTGAGCCATCTTAACGGCGTTGATGTCGGTCTCGTCCCAGCCCGAGCGGATTTTGACGGTGACGGGGATATCAACCGCTTTAACGCATTTTTCTGTTATTCTTGCGGCAAGCTCGGGGTCTTTCATCAATGCGCTCCCGCCGCCGTTGCCTGCAATCTTCGGGGCGGGGCAGCCCATGTTGATATCAATTGCGGTGCACCCCGTCTGAGCCGCTTTTTTTGCCGCCTGCGCCATGGCTTCGGGGTCACAGCCGAAAATCTGAACTGCGGCAGGCTTTTCCGTTTCGCCGAGCTGCATGAGCGAATCGGATTTTCTGTCATGCATCGTCAGCCCCTTGGAGCTTACCATTTCGGTGACAACATATGAAGCGCCGAATTCAATGCAAAGCTCCCGAAAGGCTCTGTCCGCAACTCCTGCCATCGGGGCAAGGGCGGCAAAGCCGTTTATTTCAAAATTTCCTATTTTCATTACATTCTCCCGTGAAATTTATATAGTTATGTTATCATTTTTTATGTTAAAATTCAATATTTTTCAAAAAAATGCTGAAATTTGCAATTATTATGCTATAATGTATACTGAGGTGATTTTGAAATGAAGCTATTGGCACTTGACGGCAACAGCATTCTTAACCGTGCATTTTACGGCATTAAACTTTTAACCACCAAAGACGGAACAAAATTTACAAACGGAATATACGGATTTTTGAATATACTGCTTAAACTCAGAGAAGAAGTATCGCCCGATGCGGTTGCTGTCGCATTCGATGTCAAAGCCCCGACTTTCAGGCATAAGATGTATGACGGCTACAAGGCGAACCGAAAGGGAATGCCCCCCGAGCTTGCTCAGCAGATGCCGCCGCTCAAAGAGCTGTTAACCGCCATGGGATATAAAATCCTCGAAGCTCCGGGCTGGGAGGCGGACGATATTCTCGGCACTCTTGCCGCTCATTGCGGAAAGGACGATTTCTGCTATATCGCAACGGGTGACCGTGATTCGCTTCAGCTTATCAGAGATAATGTCAATGTTCTGCTCGCTTCAACCAAAATGGGCAGACCACAGAGCGTATGCTATGACAGAGAGAAGCTCAAAGAGGAATATCTTGTTTCCCCCGAACAGATGATAGATATCAAGGCTCTCATGGGCGACGCTTCGGACTGTATTCCGGGCGTTGCGGGAGTCGGTCAGAAAACGGCGCAGGATCTTATCAGCCGTTTCGGCTCGATTGATGAAATATATAACAATATCGATACGATTGACATAAAAAAAGGCGTTCACGATAAGCTTGCCGCCGATAAAGAGTCGGCATATCTCAGCCGTGAGCTCGGCACAATCAGAACCGACGCACCCGTTGAAACAGATTATGAAAGCTATATTCCCGGTGAACCCGATGCATTCAAGGCAACGGGGATTCTTGCAGAGCTTGAAATGTTCAAGATGATTGAACGCCTGAATCTGAAAGCGCCCGAAAGAAAAGCGGACGAGCCCGAAGCCGAAAAGGTCAGCACCGAATGCTATAGGCAGGAGGATCTGAAGCTTCTTTTTAACCTCTTGAAAAAGGCAGGAGAGGCTTATTTCACCTTTGACAACGGCATATTTTATGTCAAAACCGATAACGGCATTGCCGAGGTTGAACCCGAAAACCCGGGATATGCCGAGTTTTGCTCGGATTTCCTGTTTTCTTCCGAAATCAAAAAGTATACCTATAACTCAAAACTGCTTTACGCATTTTTCTATGATTACAGAGAGAATATTGCAATAAATGAAATATGCGGCGACGCTATGCTCTCGGCTTATGTCATCAATCCCTCGTCGGGAGCATATGACCTGAAAAGAATTGTTGAAGAATACGCAGGCGTTCAGCCGGGCGAAGAAGAAAACACGGCATTTCTGACTGCTTATCTTCCCAAAGCTTTTGAAAAGATGAACGCCGTCATTGATGAAAACGGTCAGAGAAATTTGCTTGAAGAAATCGAACTTCCGCTCGCTCAGGTGCTTGCCTCGATGGAACGTGAGGGCTTTCTTGTTGATGCCGAGGGAATCGAAAAATTCGGCACGGAGCTTCAAAAAAGAATTTCAAAGCTTGTTGAGGAAATTTACGACGAGGCAGGATATGTCTTCAACCTAAATTCTCCCAAACAGCTCGGCGAAGCCCTGTTTGAGAAAATGGGTCTGCCCGCAAAGAAGAAAACAAAGAGCGGTTATTCAACAAATGCCGATGTTCTTGAAAGCCTTGCTCCCGATTATCCCGTTGTTGCGAAAATACTTGAATACAGAACCCTCGCAAAGCTTAAATCGACCTACTGCGACGGTTTGCTGAAGGTTATCGGCAATGACGGCAGAATTCATTCAAGCCTTAATCAGACCGAGACGAGAACGGGCAGAATTTCATCGACCGAGCCTAATCTTCAGAATATTCCCGTGCGTTCCGAGCTTGGCAGAGAAATGAGAAAATTCTTTAAGGCAAAGGACGGCTGTGTGCTTGTTGACGCCGACTATTCGCAGATTGAACTGCGTGTGCTTGCCCATGTTTCAAACGATGCCAACATGATAAAGGCGTTCAACGAGGGCGACGATATTCACGCAATTACCGCTTCTCAGGTGTTCAATATGCCGCTTCAAATGGTAACTCCTCTTATGAGAAGCAGGGCAAAGGCGGTCAATTTCGGCATTGTCTACGGCATCGGCGCCTTTTCGCTTGCAAAGGATATCGGCGTTTCAAGAGCCGAGGCGGACAGCTACATCAAAGGCTACCTTGCAAATTTCAGCGGCGTTCGTGACTACATGAAAACCGTTGTTGAAAAGGCAAAGGAAAACGGATATGTTGAAACCGAATTCAAACGCCGCAGATATCTTCCGGAGCTTACCTCGTCAAACGCAATGACAAGAGCGTTCGGCGAAAGGGTTGCGCTCAATATGCCGATTCAGGGCACGGCGGCGGATATAATAAAAATAGCAATGATAAGAGTGTGGAAACGGCTCAGGGAAGAATGCTCAAACGCCCGTCTTATCATGCAGGTTCACGATGAACTGATAGTTGAAGCGCCCGAGAGCGAAGCGGAGGCTGTCGCCCGGATTGTTAAAAGCGAAATGGAAAACGCCGTTAAAATGAGAGCCGCAATGCAGGCGGATGTCGGCGTTGGCAAGACATGGTACGATTCAAAATCGTAAGGAGAGTGAGAAAATGAAAATTCTGTTTGTCTGCACGGGCAACACCTGCCGCAGCCCCATGGCTGAGGGCATTTTCAGAAAAATGATTGAAGAAAAAAAGCTTGACGGAATCGAATGTTCAAGCGCAGGGCTTTTTGCAATGACGGGCGACGAGGTAACGCCGAATTCCGTCAAGGCGTGCGAACGCTTCGGCGTTGATATATCAAAGCACAGAGCAAGAAGAATAACCGCTCCTTTGCTTGACGAAACCGACAGATTTGTCTGTATGACCTTTGAACACGCCGCAAGTCTGTCACTCTATGTTCCTCAAGAGAAAATAATTGTCCTCGGCGGCGGAATCCCCGACCCTTACGGCGGCGATCTTGAAACCTATATCCGCTGTGCAAATTTTATAAAAACCGCTTTGACGGCGCAGTTTGACGAAATAACGGCGGTGACGGAGAAATGAATTATTCCGTTGAAGCCCTGACGGCTGAGCTTGTTCCGCAGGCGGCGAAGCTTGAAACAGAGTGTTTTTCTTCTCCGTGGAGCGAGGAATCGCTGATGCGTGAAACCGAAAACGGTAATTCACATTTTCTTGCGGCGGTTTCGGGCGGCGAACTGCTCGGCTACATCGGGGTTCAGGAGATAGTCGGCGAAGCCTATATAACAAATGTTGCCGTGTTCGGCAGATATCGCCGATACGGAATCGGCAGAGCCTTGCTCAAAAGCGCATGTGACGGAGCAAAAATGCGAAAATGCGAATTTATAACTCTCGAAGTCAGAGAAAGCAACAAAAATGCAATTGCGCTTTACGAAAGCGAGGGCTTTGAAAAAGCGGGAGTCAGAAAAAATTATTATTCCTTACCGACTGAAAACGGTATCATCTACACAAAATATTTTCAATATCAGGAGAGAGTCAAAAATGAAGATTCTGGCGATTGAATCATCTTGCGACGAAACAGCCGCATCGGTTGTTGAGGACGGCAGAAAGGTTTTGTCAAGTGTAATAGCCTCTCAGGTCAGCGAGCATATTATATACGGAGGAGTTGTGCCCGAAATTGCGTCGAGAATGCACGCTCAGGCGATAAGCGGCGTTGTTTCAAAGGCAATGAGCGATGCAGGGCTCGGCTTCGGCGATATCGACGCCATAGCCGTAACCTATGCTCCGGGGCTTATCGGCGCTCTGCTTGTGGGCGTAAATTTTGCAAAAGGGCTTGCCTATTCAACGGGTCTGCCCCTTGTGCCCGTTCATCATCTGCGTTCCCACATTGCGGCGAATTATATTTCTCATCCCGAGCTTGAACCTCCGTTTCTCTGCCTTGTGGTGTCGGGCGGTCACAGCCACATTGTTGCGGTTAACGACTACACGGATTTTTCGATTATCGGCAGAACGAGGGACGATGCGGCAGGCGAGTGCATGGATAAATCCGCAAGGGCTATGGGTCTGCCTTATCCCGGAGGCATGAATCTCGACAAAATCAGCAAAGACGGAAACCCGGAGCTTTATAAGCTCCCTCATCCTCATGTTGACGGGGGAGAATATGATTTCAGCTTTTCGGGGCTAAAAACCGCAGTTGTCAACATTATCCATAACGCATCTCAGAAAGGCGAGCAGATAAGTGTGCCCGACCTCGGCGCATGCTGCATTGAAACCGTGACCGACTGCCTTGTCAAGAACACCGTTAAGGCGGCGGAAAATTTCGGTTTCAAGAAAATTGCGCTTGCGGGAGGAGTTTCCGCAAATTCACGCCTGAGAGCAAGAATGGGCAAGGTCTGCGCCGATAGAGGATGGAAGCTTTTCATGCCCGAGCTTTCGCTTTGCGGCGACAATGCAGCCATGGTCGGCTCACAGGGCTATTATGAGTTCAAAAGCGGAAATATTGCAGGATTGGAGCTTAACGCTTTCGCCACGATGCCCATTGACGAATAAAATACATAGATTTTGAAATAAAAATGAATTTTTTTAAACATTTTGTTGCAAAATCTTGACTTTACAAAAATGCGTGGTATAATTACAATGGGTGAGGTTGAAAAAGAGATTGAGTGCCGCTGTCAACAGGCACAAAATCGGCTTTTTCTGCCTCGAAAATTTGTTAAATTTTGTTATGTTTCCGTGACGAAAGGAGAAAGATTATGGAAAATATGACTTTTAATAAAAGCGTTCTTTCGTGGATTAACGAAAAAATTGATCTCGTTAAGCCCGATAAGGTCGTCTGGATTGACGGCAGCGACGAGCAGATTGAGCAGCTCCGTGCCGAGGCTTGCGAAACAGGCGAAATGATAAAGCTCAACCAGGAGCTTCTTCCCGACTGCTATCTTCACCGCACCGCCGTTAACGATGTTGCGAGAGTTGAGGGCAGAACCTTTATCTGCGCTCCCACAAAAGAGGAAGCAGGCCCCACAAACAATTGGATGGATCCCGCAGAAGCTTACAAAATGCTCTATGATATCGCAAAGGACAGCTACAAGGGCAGAACCATGTATGTTATTCCTTATTCAATGGGTCCCGTCGGTTCAAAGTTTTCAAAGATCGGCATTGAGCTGACCGATTCAATCTATGTTGTTCTCAACATGGCTATTATGACAAGAGTCGGCACCAAGGTTCTCGAAGCTCTCGGCGACAGCGACGATTGGGTAAGAGGCCTCCATTGCAAGTGCGATATCGACGAAGAAAAGAGATATATCTGCCAGTTCCCGCAGGATAACACCATTATCTCCGTTAACTCCGGCTATGGCGGAAATGTTCTTCTCGGCAAAAAGTGCTTCGCTCTCAGAATTGCTTCCTATCAGGGCAAAAACGAGGGCTGGCAGGCTGAGCATATGCTCATTCTCGGCCTCCAGAAGCCCAACGGCGAAATCAAATACATCTGCGCAGCGTTCCCCTCGGCCTGCGGCAAGACCAACCTTGCAATGCTTATTCCTCCCGAGGGATATTATAAGGACGGCTACCGTGTTTGGTGCGTAGGCGACGATATTTCATGGATCAGAAAGGGCGAGGACGGCAGACTTTACGCCATCAACCCCGAGAACGGCTTCTTCGGCGTTGCTCCCGGAACCAACGAAAAGTCCAACCCCAACGCTCTTGCTTCTACAAAGAAGGGCACCATCTTCACGAATGTTGCTCTTAATCTTGATAATAACACCGTTTGGTGGGAAGGTCTTGACAAGAATCCGCCCGAGCATGCAATCGAGTGGAAGGGCAATCCCTGGAACGGCAAGACAAGCGAGGAGAAAGGCGCTCATCCCAACAGCCGCTTCACCGCTCCCGCAAAGAACTGCCCCTGCATCAGCCCCGAGTTTGAGAATCCCAACGGCGTTCCCATTTCGGCATTCGTATTCGGCGGCAGAAGAGCAAAGCTTGCTCCGCTGGTTTATCAGTCAAGAGATTGGAACCACGGCGTATTCGTCGGCTCGATCATGGCTTCCGAAACAACGGCGGCGGCTTCGGGCGCAGTTGGCGTCGTAAGGCGTGACCCCATGGCTATGCTTCCGTTCTGCGGCTACAACATGGCTGATTATTGGCAGCATTGGATTGATATCGGCGCTTCTCTCGACCCCGAGAAGGCTCCTAAAATCTTCAATGTTAACTGGTTCCGCAAGGATGACGAGGGCAACTTCCTGTGGCCGGGCTTCGGCGATAACCTCCGTGTTCTTGATTGGATTATCGACCGCTGTGAGGGCAAGGTTGACGCTGTTGAAACTCCCATCGGCTATGTTCCCAAGGCTGAGGATATCAACCTCAAGGGAATCGAGGACGAGGTCAGCGAGGCTCAGCTTAAAGAAATCCTCAGCGTTGATCCCGAGCTCTGGAAAGATGAGGTTAAGGGCATCGAAGAGTTCTACGCTAAGTTTGACAGACTTCCCGCAACTCTCAAAGAGGAGCTTGAAACCCTCAAAGCAAATATCAATAAATAATTTGCATATGCGAAAAGCGGCTTGTATCGTTTCTTCGATACAAGCCGTTTTTGAATGGTTACACAATAAATCACCCCGACGGCTTCGGGTTTCCGAGACCGTCGGGGTGCATCTTTTTATTGATTGAATTGCTCAGCCTTTTTTGCTCTCGTCATCTTTCTTTTTGCCTGTGCCGGAAGCAATTTTGTTAAGGAGCGTGGTTAAGACGATAAGCACGCCCATAACAATCATTATGCAGAGCATTCCTTTTCCCATGTAGGAAAGATTGTAAATAAAATTCATAGGTTCCATATTTATTCTCTCCTTACTTCATGAAGAAATTGAGTATCAGACCGCCTGCGATAACCGATGCAATCTGACCCGAAACATTAACGCCGATTGACTGCATGAGCAGGAAGTTCTGAGGATCTTCCTGAAGACCCATCTTGTGAACGATTCTGCCGGACATCGGGAACGCCGAAATACCCGCCGCACCGATCATCGGGTTAATCTTCTTGTCCTTTTTAAGGAACAGGTTGATGAATTTTGCGAACAGAACGCCGCCTGCGGTGTCAAAGATAAATGCGATAAGTCCGAGGAAGAGGATGAGCAGAGTCTCTTTCTTGAGGAACTGCTCCGCCTGCATTTTTGAAGCAATTGTGATGCCGAGGAAAATTGTGACAAGGTTTGCAAGAACCTTCTGAGCTGTCTCTGAGAGCGAATCAAGAACTCCGCATTCACGGATGAGGTTGCCGAACATCAGGAAGCCGACAAGGCTGACCGAAGCGGGAGCAACAAAGCCTGCGATGATGGTAATAACAATCGGGAAAAGAATCTTTGTGATTTTCTTAACCTCTTTGGGCTTATAGGGCATACGAATCAAACGCTCTTTTTTGGTGGTGAGCAGCTTGATAACGGGCGGCTGAATTATGGGAACAAGCGCCATGTATGAATATGCCGCAACCATAATTGCGCCGAGATACTGCGAATTGAGCTTTTGAGCAACAACGATTGAAGTCGGGCCGTCTGCGGCGCCGATGATGGCGATTGAAGCCGCATCGTTGATGGGGAAGAATACCGAAGCAAGGCAGAGCGTGAAGAAAATGCCGAACTGAGCCGCAGCGCCGAAAATCATAAGCTTCGGGTTTGAGAGCAGCGGGCCGAAATCGATCATTGCGCCGATGCCGATAAACAAAATGAGCGGGAACAGCTCGTTGGTGATACCGGCGTCAAACAAAACGCTCAGAGCGCCACGCTCGACCGCATCGCCGACCATCTGGTCGATTGCGCCCGAAAGCGGCAGGTTAACGAGGATTGCGCCGAAGCCGAGGGGGAGCAGGAGCGTAGGCTCCATTTCCTTTTTAATGGCAAGGTAGATAAGCAATCCGCCGAGCAGGCACATGACAAGCTGCTGCCATGTGAAATTAAATAAGTTTTCAAAAAGAAATTCCATTACATGACCTCTCTGTTCTTTGAACTTGTCTATAATAACTCGTTGCTGATAAAGCCGAGCAAAAGAGATAGTAATATTTTTGATTTTGCCTTTCAGAAAACAAAATCAAAAACAATTTTACCATATTCTTAGAAAAATGCAAGTATCTGACACGCATTTTATTAAATAATTTTAATACATTATTAATATTTTGCCGTTTTACCGACTGTTAACGCCCGTTTCGTTGCGAAGCGGATAAAACAATGATGAAAAATTTTTTATAAAAGCCCAAAAAATTTTTTATAAAAGCCCAAATTACCTATTGACAAGGTAGGAATTATGTGATAACATAATACCAACCTAACAGGTAGGTGGTAAAAATGAGTAAACACAAGAAGATATTATTTGAAAAGCTCGTAAGAGCCAATTTCCGTTTCGGACGAATGTGCTGTTGTTTCTGTAAATTCTGTTAAACTGCAACAACATTCAATAATGAAAGGAAATAATAATTATGTCAGAATATAAATTTGAAACTCTCCAGCTTCATGTCGGTCAGGAGACCGCCGACCCCGCAACCGATTCAAGAGCCGTTCCCATTTATGCAACAACCTCCTATGTTTTCCATGATTGCGCCCATGCGGCGGCAAGATTCGGCCTGCAGGATGCAGGCAATATTTACGGCAGACTGACAAACAGCACTCAGGATGTTTTTGAAAAGAGAATAGCCGCTCTTGAGGGCGGCGTTGCGGCTCTTGCTCTTGCTTCGGGAGCTGCGGCTATTAATTACACTCTCCAGGCTCTCGCTCAGAACGGCGGCCACATCGTTGCTCAAAAGACAATTTACGGCGGCAGCTACAATCTGCTTGCCCACACCTTGCCGGGCTTCGGAATAACCGCAAGCTTTGTTAATATCCATGACCTTGCAGAAGTTGAAAATGCAATTCAGGATAATACAAGAGCAATATATATTGAAACTCTCGGCAACCCCAACAGCGATATTCCCGATATCGATGCGCTTGCACAGCTTGCTCACAAGCACGGTCTGCCCCTCGTTGTTGACAACACCTTCGGCACGCCTTATCTTATCAGACCGATTGAGCACGGCGCTGATGTTGTTGTTCATTCCGCAACAAAATTCATCGGCGGTCACGGAACGACCCTCGGCGGAATCATTGTTGATTCGGGTAAATTTGATTGGGCGGCTTCGGGCAATTACCCCGCAATCGCCGCTCCGAACCCCAGCTATCACGGCGTAACCTTTACCGAGGCTGTGGGCGCCGCCGCTTTCGTAACTTATATCAGAGCGGTTCTGCTCCGTGACACGGGCGCTTGCATTTCTCCGTTTGCGGCTTTCCTGCTTCTTCAGGGAACCGAAACACTTTCGCTGAGAATCGAACGCCACGCCGAGAACACGAAAAAGGTTGTTGAATATCTTTCAAATCATCCGCTTGTCGAGAAGGTCAATCATCCGTCGCTTCCCGATCATCCCGACCATGCGCTTTATCAGAAATATTTCCCCAACGGCGGAGCGTCAATATTCACATTTGAGATTAAAGGCGGCGTTGAGAACGCTCATAAATTCATCGATAACCTCAAAATTTTCTCTCTGCTTGCCAATGTTGCGGATGTCAAGAGCCTTGTAATTCATCCCGCAACAACAACCCACAGCCAGCTCACCGAGGAGGAGCTTGCCGACCAGGGCATCACTCCCGGCACAATCAGACTTTCAATCGGCACGGAACATATTGACGATATCATTGCAGACCTTGAAAACGGTTTTGCGGCAATAAAATAAGATAAACAGGAGATAATTATTATGTCAAAGATATATAAAACAGCTGATGAACTTATCGGAAAGACTCCGCTTCTTGAACTCACACACATTGAGAAAGAATTCGGACTTAAAGCAAAAATCGTTGCAAAGCTTGAATATTTCAACCCCGCAGGCTCTGTTAAAGACAGAGTTGCAAAGGCAATGATTGATGATGCAGAGGCGAGCGGAAAGCTCAAGCCGAATTCGGTTATCATTGAGCCGACAAGCGGCAACACGGGCATCGGGCTTGCGGCTGTTGCGGCGGCAAGAGGCTACAGAATCATTATCGTAATGCCCGACACCATGTCGGTTGAACGCCGTCAGCTTATGAAGGCTTACGGCGCAGAGCTTGTGCTCAGCGAGGGCGCAAAGGGCATGAAAGGAGCAATCGCAAAGGCGAATGAGCTTGCCGCAGAGATTCCCGACAGCTTTATTCCGGGTCAGTTCGTCAATCCCGCCAACCCCAAGGCTCACAGAGATACCACAGGCCCCGAAATCTATGAGGACACCGACGGCGAGGTTGATATCTTCGTTGCGGGCGTCGGCACGGGCGGAACGGTTACGGGCGTCGGAGAATATCTGAAATCGAAAAAGTCAACCGTCAAAGTTGTTGCGGTTGAGCCTGCAACCTCGGCGGTGCTTTCAACGGGAGTTGCCGGAGCGCATAAGATTCAGGGAATCGGCGCAGGCTTCGTTCCCGAGGTTCTCAACACAGATGTTTATGACGAAATAATTGCGGTTTCAAACGAGGACGCATTTGCAACAGGAAAGCTTATCGGCAAAAAGGAAGGCGTTCTTGTCGGAATTTCATCGGGAGCCGCAGCATGGGCGGCAATTGAGCTTGCAAAACGCCCCGAAAATGAGGGCAAAACAATTGCGGTTCTGCTCCCCGATACGGGCGACAGATATCTGTCAACTCCTCTTTTTGCCGATTAATAACTAAAACCAACCAAAACGAAAGGAACCTTTGCAATGAGAATATATG
>JBJEQD010000143.1:0-21896 GCA_051881575.1 Acutalibacteraceae bacterium
CAATCGTAAATTGAACTAATATTTTTTCACTTTTTCTTAAGTTAATGACATTGCCCGGAAACGGAGACAGAACACAGTTTGAACTGTGGAAAAAGCACGGAGATGTCAAAGCGGCATTTTTCGGTCACGACCATGTCAATGATTTCATTGTTGAGATTGACGGAATAAAGCTTGTTCAGACTTTTAGCACGGGATATCACACCTACGGCAATAAGCGAGGCGGCAGACTGATAGTGCTTGACGAAAATGACCCCGATAATATTTATACCGAAAGCTTTGTTATTGACAGAATTACGGATACTGATTTTGAATAAATGTAATTAAGAAAGATGAAATTAAAAAAAGAGCGTGGATATTTCCCACTCTTTTTAAAATAGAATTGAGCATAACCAAATCTTTAAAAATAAAAAATCCGAACGCTTCTCCAATCTTAAGGAGAGAGTTCGGATTATCATCTTTTGGTCGGAGTGGCGGGATTTGAACCCACGGCTGACCGAGAAAAACATAGTCGCCTGCTCGCTTGGAGCGCTTCGCATTGCTCCTTGTTTTTCTCTTCCTGCGCCTCGCTTTTTCTGCCGCAGGCAGCGCTCGGCTCCGTCGCCTGGTCCCTCACATTGGTTCGGGACAAACAAGAGGCCTGAAATTAAAAAAACAAGAGCTCTCTGCCTCGCAGAAAGCTCTTTTGGTCGGAGTGGCGGGATTTGAACCCACGGCCTCTTGGTCCCGAACCAAGCGCGCTACCATCTGCGCTACACCCCGATATTTAACTAAAGCCGCCGAATATGGCGGCTTTAATCTTTGGTGATCCATCGGAGATTCGAACTCCGGACACCTTGATTAAAAGTCAAGTGCTCTACCTACTGAGCTAATGGATCATTTTGCGCTGTTTTTTTGACGCTCCAATATAATATATTATTTGTCCGCTGTTGTCAAGTGCTTTTGCTAAATTTTCTTAAAAATTTTTTATTCATTTATTTCAGCATTTGTATAAAAACGCTTGAAAAGCAACTATATATGGTATATAATTAATGAGATATAAATACATATGAAGCTTTCGGCTTCGGAAAGGATAAAAATATGAAACATATCAGAGGTCCGCAGAACTATGACTACGGATATCATGCGCTGACGACAATGGATAACAAAGAACAGAATACACTCCTTGATTTCGGCATTCTGAAGCTGAAAGCGGGAGAAACTTTTTCGGAGGAGCTTCATCTTGAAAGAGCTTATCTGCTTATCAGCGGTGAAATGACCTTTGAGTGGGAGGGCAATTCCGTTACCGTTAACCGCCCGAACTGCTTTGACTACTGCCCTTGGGTGCTTCATGTTGCCAACGATGTTAAAGTCGTTTTCAAAGCTCTGAGTGATGTTGAAATTGCTGTTCAGAGAACCGATAATGAACGCACTTTCCCCTCAAAGCTTTACACTCCCGAAGAATGCGCAAGCGAAAACAGAGGCGCAGGAACAATGAGAGAGGCTTCAACAAGAATTGTCCGCACGGTATTTGACTATTCAAACGCTCCTTATTCAAACATGGTTCTCGGCGAGGTTATCGGATTCCCCGGCAAATGGTCGAGCTATCCTCCCCATTGGCATGCACAGCCCGAAGTTTATTTCTATAAATTCCTGCCTGAAAACGGCTACGGTTTTGCCGAGCTTTCGGAGGATGTTGTTAAAACTCATAACAACTCAACCGTTCTTATTACAGAGAAAGAGACTCATCCTCAGACAACCGCTCCCGGCTATGCAATGTGGTATCTTTGGGTTATTAGACACCTTGACGGCGATCCTTACATAACACCCACCTTTGTTCCCGAACATCTTTGGGTTACTGAGAGCGAAAATCAGTCAAAAATCTGGCCTCAGGATAAATAATTCAAAAGGAGAAATAATATGAAGCTTACAATGTCTCAGGCTCTCGTTAAATTCCTTGACAATCAGTATGTCAGCTTTGACGGAGTTGAAACTAAATTTGTTGACGGCATTTTCGGCATTTTCGGTCACGGCTGCGTTGTCGGCTTAGGTCAGGCTCTCGAACAGGGCGGCCATAACCTGAAATTCTATCAGGGTCATAACGAGCAGGGCATGGCTCATGCCGCAATAGCCTTTGCAAAGCAGAAAAACCGCAGAAAAATTATTGCCTGCACATCTTCAATCGGACCCGGCGCACTCAACATGGTAACTGCCGCAGGAACTGCAACTGCAAACAGAATTCCCCTGCTTCTCCTGCCCGGAGATACATTTGCCTGCCGTCAGCCTGACCCTGTTCTTCAGCAGATTGAACAGCCGACTAACTATTCAACAACTGCCAATGACGCTTTCAAGGCTGTCTGCAAGTATTGGGACAGAATCGTCAGACCCGAGCAGCTTATGACTGCGTGCATTAATGCAATGCGAGTTTTAACCGATCCTGCCGAGACCGGCGCAGTCTGCCTTGCAATGCCTCAGGATGTTGAGGGTGAAGCCTTTGATTATCCCGATTATTTCCTTAAAAAGAGAGTTTGGTATATTGACCGCCGCTCCCCCACTCACCGTGAAATTGAAGAAGCGGTAAAAGAGATAATGAGAAGCCAAAAGCCTCTGATGATTGTCGGCGGCGGAGTTACATATTCGGAAGCATGGGAAACTGCTCAGTTCTTTGCAGAAAAGTTTAATATTCCCATTGCCGAAACTCAGGCGGGCAAGGGCAATATCCGCTGGGATCTTCCTCTTAATCTCGGAGGAATCGGCGTTACGGGCGGCCCTGCCGCAAATGCGGCGGCAAAACAGGCTGACCTTATTATTGCTGTCGGAACAAGACTTACCGACTTTACAACAGCTTCAAAATGGGGTTTCCAGAATCCCGATGTCAGAATGCTTTCAATAAATGTTTCGTCATTTGACGCATTCAAAATGGATTCAACCGCAGTTATTGCTGACGCAAAGACTGCAATGCTTGATATTATGGGCGCTCTTTCAATGAAAGAATATTATTCGTCCTGGGGCGATGAGCTTGCTCAGTTTAAGGAAGAATATAACGCTGAGGTTGACCGCTGCTACAGCATTTCACTCAAAGAGGGTCTTTCTCAGATGAGGGCTCTCGGCGAAATCAATAAGGCAATCGACAAGAACGCAATTGCAATCGGTTCTTCGGGAAGCCTTCCCGGCTGTATGCAGAGACTCTGGAGATCGTCTCTTCCCAAAACATATCATATGGAATACGGCTTCTCCTGCATGGGATATGAAATCTGCGGTGCGCTCGGAGTTAAGCTTGCAGAGCCTGACAGAGAGGTTTACACCATGGTCGGTGACGGAAGCTTCCTCATGCTTCACAGCGAGCTTTATACCGCTGTTATGGAGCATGCAAAGATAAATGTTATGCTCTTTGACAATGTCGGCTGGGGCTGTATTGAAAATCTTCAGAACAACCAGGGCACAGACACATTCGGAACAAGATTCCAGGCAAGAAATCCCCTTTCGGGTATGCTCGACGGTCCGCTTGTTCCCATCGATTTTGCAAAAATTGCCGAGGGATACGGCTGCAAGGCATACAGAGTAACAAATGTTGCCGAGCTTCGTGAGGCTCTCAAGGATTCCAAAAAGCAGTCTGTCCCCTGCCTGTTTGACATTAAAGTTGTTCACGGCAGCATGAGCGAAGGCTATGACGCTTGGTGGAGAGTCGGCGTTGCCGAGGTCTCAAAGAGCGAACGAGTTCAGGCGGCATATGAAGAAATGCAGGAAAATATTGCGAAAGCAAGATTATATTAATATCATCGGAGGAAAAGAAATGCTTAACAAAGAAAAAGTACAGCTTGCGATAGCTCCTATCGCTTGGACAAATGACGACCTGCCCGATCTCGGCGCAGAAAATACCTTTGAACAGTGCGTCAGCGAAATGGCTCTCAGCGGCTTCAAGGGCAGCGAAATCGGCAACAAATATCCCAAGGATGTTGAAACTCTCAAGCACAAGCTCGATGTCAGAGGACTTCGTATCTGCAACGCTTGGTTTTCGTCACTCCTGCTTTCAGACGGCTATGATGCAACAATCGAAGCTTTTATCAAGCACAGAGATTTTCTCCATGCACTCGGCGCAAAGGTTATCGGCGCATCTGAGCAGGGCAATTCTATTCAGGGCAAGAGCGTCAGCATTTTCGGAGAAAAGCCCGTTTACACAGACGAGCAGTGGGCTCTTATTGCAAAGGGATTCAACGAAATGGGCAGACTTGCGAAAGAAAAAGGCATGTATTTCACCGTTCATCATCATATGGGCACGGGCGTTCAGACCGAGGCGGAAATTGATAAGCTCATGGAGTTGACAGACCCCGATCTTGTTTATCTGCTTTATGATACCGGTCATCTTTCATTCTCAGGCGAGGATGCAATCGGCGTTCTCAAAAAGTATGTTAACCGTGTTAAGCATGTTCACTTAAAGAGCATCAGACAGGATGTTATTAATGAAGGCAAGGAAAAAGGCTGGAGCTTCCTTGACTGCGTCAGAGCGGGTGCATTTACCGTTCCCGGTGACGGCGACTTTGATTTCACTCCCGTATTTGATATTCTTGATGAAGCAGGCTATGAAGGCTGGGTTGTTGTTGAAGCCGAGCAGGATCCCGCAAAGGCAAATCCCTTTGAATATGCCTGCATGGCAAGAAAATATATCAACGAAAAGACCGGACTTTGATAACAGGACAGATTTAAATGATGAAAAAAATATTGAGCGTTGTTCTCTCCTGCCTTATAGTTTTTAGTTGCTTAATTCCCGTTTTTGCTCAGACGGATAACAGCCTGAAAATCAGCGTTATCAGCGATATACATTATTTCCCTGAGGAATATATCGGAAACTTAAACGGTTTTAATTATCGCAGGAGAGTTGACAATGACTTGAAGCTTGAACAGTATGCAGATGAAATAGTTGATGAAGCTATAGACTCAATTATTTCGAGCGGTTCAAAAATCGTCTTTATTCCCGGCGATAACGCCATGAGCAGCGAATACCTCAGCCATGAAATGTTGACCGCTAAACTTAAAAGGTTAACCGATAACGGTATTGATGTTTATACAATTCCGGGAAATCACGATATTTCAAGAACCGACAAACCCGCTTATAAATATGTTGCCGATGACCCCGAAAAAACAATTGTCAGAGCCGGAGAAACATATGTTGACGATTTTGCGGTTGAGGTTAAGGGCACAACCAAAAGCGAATTTGTTGAGCTTTATAAGGATTTCGGATACGGAGATAATGATAAGATTGTTTCAAGAGATCCGAACGGTTCGCTTTCATATACTGCTCAGATTGCAGACGGGTACCGCTTGATTGCGGTTGACGCCAATGAATACAGCGGCGAGCTTTGCACGGGCAAAAAGTCACTTGACGGCAAGCTTCTTGAATGGGTAAACGGTGAAATAAAGAAATGCACCGATTCGGGAAATATCCCCCTGCTTATGGCGCATTTTGATTTCATTGAAAAATATTCAATGCAGTCAATGATTATGGGGGGCAACTTCCTTGATGACGGCGAAAAGCTTGCAGCGGAATTTGCCGATCTCGGAGCTGAATATATTTTTACCGGTCATTCTCATGCAAATGATATTGCTTCAGTTACTTCAAAAAACGGTAACACAATTTATGAAATATGCACAGGTTCGCTTCTTCTTCACGGCTCTCCGATAAGACACCTTAAATTTAACGGTGCAGACTGCGAAATCAGAACCGAATTTCCCGAAAGCATTGACGGAATAGCTGATTATCAGGCGTTCTGCAAGGATTATTTCTATAACGGCGGCGTTACGAAAATGATGCGTAACAGAGCGATTTTTGATGTTACAGACGCTGTTGCGGGCTTATTCAAATCAAATGATTCCGCATATAATGCTGTTTACGATTTCTTCCTTGAACTGATGACAAAGGTTGTTGACAGCCTGCTTGCATATGAGCTTGACTGCGGAATAACCGTTGACAAGATGTTTACAGAGCTTTACAGACTTCATTATGCGGGCGATGAGGAACTCAGCCCCGAAATGAAAAAGGCTACGGAAAAACTGCTTGACGGCACGGCGTTTGAATTTGCATTGGATTTAATATTCAATTCAATCAGCGAGGTTTCGGGTCTTGAAAACATTCTGAAATATAATCCGCTTCATAACTCGTTTATTGATGAGACTGTCGAAAGCATTATTGCTTTTATTCCTGCAAAAATATTGGGAATTGTTTTCGGCGAATTCTGTCAGGGCATTTTTATTGACCCCTACCCTGCCGATAATAACATTGATATTATTGACGGTTCGGCTTTTCTTCCTGACGGAACTCCTTGCAATGATAATTCAATGACAACATTTGACCGCTTTAAATATTATCTATCGGTTATTTTTTGAAACTGGACAAAGCAATCGGCGTACCGCTTCAAATTTGCGGTACGCCGAATTTTTTTTACATTGATTCAACTTTGTTTTTGATAATATCGGGAACATCCGTAATTATTCCGTCAACTCCGATTTTAACGAGTCTTTCAACAGATTCAATCTTATTGACAGTCCAAACTCCGACCTTTATTCCCAAATCGTGCGCTTTATTAATAAGATTTTTTGAAACATATCCTTGATGAGGAAGAATAAAATCAGCTTTGCATTTTTTCGCAACAGGGAGCGGAGAAATGAACTTTCTCTTAACAATTTCTCCCATCGACGGATAAAGATATCCTGTTTTGATGCTTGAATCGATTTCTTTAACTTTGTTCAAAAGCCCTGAATCAAAGCTTGAAATAAACAGCTTATCTTCAACGCCGAAGCTTTTGGCTTTTTCAATAACCTTTTCAACGAAATCCGTGTTACCGTTTTTCTGTGGCTTAAGTTCGATGTTAAGAACCGAAACTGCGGTATCTTTCATCAAATGAAGGAACTCATCAAGGGTCGGAATCAAAGTGTCTTTGAATTTGTTGCCGAACCACGAGCCGAAATCAAAATTTCTTAATTCTTTAAGGCTCATTTCCGATATTTTGCCTTTGCCGTTTGAGGTTTTGTTAACGGTTTCGTTGTGACAAAGAACGAGCTGACCGTCTTTAGTCAAATGAACATCGGTTTCAACCCCGTCGGAATTTAATTCGGCGGCTTTTTTGAAAGCATGCAGAGTGTTTTGCGGCGCAAAACGGTTTGCACCCCTATGCGCTATAACAAGCATATAAAATCACCTCAATACCGTGATTATTTCTTTGAAAATACAACATCAAAGAACGAAACATCATATCCGCTGTCTTTAAGGCTCTGATATACCCCTATATTATTGAAAAACGCATAAACAGTTCCGACAGCTCTTACAAAGCCGTTATATATCGGAGGAAGTTTATCAGGGTGACCGCCTTTATCGCTTGTTTTGACAATGCTGAATGAATTGAAGGGGTTAGCCGAGCCCTCGGTATACGAAGAAACGGTTATTGAATTCTCGGAAAAATCAATGATATTATATATCGGTTCTTCGGTCAGATAATCAAAACCGACATTTTCGCTTAAACCGATGTCATCATCCTGCCTCGGTCGGTTGATAGAGCCTGAAACCATGAATACAGTGCCCGCAGGGTCAGTCATTGTCTGAGAATAAGGCTGAACGGATTTATTATTATACATAACATTTGTTACGGTATAGTAATGGCTGTGACCGAGAAGAACAAGGTCTATTTTGAATTCATCTGCAATCGGTCCCCAAAGCAATCTGAGAATTTTATTCTCGCTCTCTCTGTGAGGAATCCTGCCGCTGTAAAGGTCATGATGGAACATCATAATCCTCCATTTTGCGTCGGGATTTGCTTTAATCGCTTCTCTGATAAAATTGCTGTGGTCAATTCCGCTGCCGTTGTTACTGTCCATAACAAGGAACAGTACATCGCCCTTTGTGAACCAATAATCAGAGCCGACATAGGAGGAAACAAGATTATTGGTTTTCTCGTTAGGCACATTATTAAAGGTTTTATAGGCTATTCCTTTTCGGTCATGGTTGCCGATTGAGGTTGCAACGGGAACGGACTTGAACCCGACTGTTGCGGAAAAAGCTTTGTATTCTTTTTCAAGACCGAGACTTGCCTGGTCACCTGCCGACAAAACAAGAGATAAACCGCCTGTTCTGAGATTTGCTTCGTTAATTACTCCGTTAAGCTTTGAAGCAGTATTTTTGAGCGTTGATTCATTTTCAGAGTCGTAGCTGATATGAATATCGGTTGTGTATAATGCGGAAAACTCATTCGGATTTTCATCGGTTGAAAAAGTGTAAACTGCTGATTCAAAATCACCGCTCATGCATTTATAAAAATATCTTTCACCCGCTTCAAGACCGGTTGCAGTTACTTTATTTGCATAATCTCCGTCGGGAGCGGAAACAGAAACACCCGAAAAGGTTTTTGAATCGGAAAGTGTTATATTTTTGCTCAAAATAACTTTCGGAGTGCTTTCGGTTGAAGAATACCATGAAAAATTCATTTCGGTTTCATTGCTGCCCGGGAAAAGGATTACGCCGTTTTCGCCTTCATTTTGCCATGAAGCTTCAAAAGCAAGGTCATTTACCGAAGCAAATGACGAAAAAGTGAATGAGAAAGAAATCAAAAGAGCAAGAGCAGCCGCAAATAGTCTTTTTGAAATAGTTTTCATCGCATTGCCCATCCTTTGCAGTTATATTACATTATATATTTTATTTGAAAAACTTTAAATTGTCAAGGAGCGTTAAGCATTGATAATCAAGAAAATATCTTTTTATACCAAGGCTCAGAAACCTCAGTTTCAACCTTTTCGACAGTTACGGTCTTTTCAATTCCGGGAGTGTTATAAACAAACATAAGACTTGTCTGCATATTATCGGTTTTTTCGGTGAAAAGACCGTATTCTCTTCCGAATTCAAGCCATTTTTCAGTTAAATCAAGAAGCAATTCGCCGTTATCAATCATTCCGCCGTATTTATTTTCAAGTTTAACAAAATCATTGGGGTCAATGCTGTTTAATAGGCTTTCAAGCAGTTTGGTTCCGTCCTCGCTGAGAATGGAAGTCAGAGCATTTAATTCATCTTCATTTTCCGAAAGAACCTTGCTTATTTCGGATAACGCATTAATGGTTTCGGGCAGCTTTTCAATCTCGGCTTTGATTTCGGGGCGCTCCATATCTTTCTGAAGTTCTTCAAGAATCGGGCTCATGCTGTCAATTGTATCAATAATTCCGGGAAGCTTTGCGAAAAGCTTCTGAACTGCAGGGTCAGACAGCAAACTGAGAGCTGCTTGAACATCAGGGTCATTGAGCGTTTCAAGCAGAGAACGGATAGCCTGAGCGTTATCTTCTGTTGCATATTTTCCGATGAGTGAAATCAGATTTTTGTTGTTGTTATAAAGATTAATTGTATCCTGAAGCAAACCCATAATCGATTGAACCTTGGTTTTGTCTGAAAGTAATCCATAGATTATTCTGTCAGGGTCAATCTTGTTTAATGCGTTCTGAAAACTTTTCAAAGCCGCAAGAGTGCTTTTTATTTCGTCAACCGTATCGGGAATTGCCAAATCAAGATTTAAAGAAGCAATCGGTAAAACGGCAAAATACATGTTAGAAAGCGAAAAATTCTCAGCTTGTGCGCTTACCGTGATTTCATCGGAAATAACAAGACCGCCGACTTCACCTAAATCATTATCCGATATTCCGAAGCTTTCCGAAAAGCCTGGCATTCCCGTAAAAACAACGATTTCTTTTGAGCCGTCTCCGAGCGACTGACCGTTTTTGACATTAACGCCGCTGAAAACCCCTTCGGGAAGAATCATTCCGCCGACAACCATTACCGGAAGATAAACTTTATGCTTTTTTCCGTTAACGGTAACTTCTTTTGAAGCATTATTTATCAGTTTAACATTTATTTCAATATCGCCGCTTTTGCCTGCAAGCTTATCGGCTGAAATGCTTTTGCCGTCAAGTGAATAATTGATTTCAACCGTAACGGGAGGTTCTTTGTCGGTTGTTCCCTGATAATAAAGATCTGTTTCGGGCATATGCCAGCGAAGATTTTCACCGTCGGTTACAGGCTCAACCTCGCTTTTAACATTTGTTATATTTTTAAGACTGCTCACATCGTCAACATATACTTCGCCCTTGTCGGTATGAAGCCAATCTGTGACGCTGATATTCTGAACCTTGCCCGATGTGTCAAGATTAATATATACGGTTTCTGTTTTCAAAACACTTGATGCGGCTGTTTCATAATACTGCCGGACATATTCCTGCGGCTGAGTTGTTGTTTGCTGTTCTTCATTTTCGCTTTTATTGCCTGAGCAGGCAGTCAGCATGAGCAATGAAAGAGCAATTGCAACTGCCGTTAATCTTTTAATTTTCATTGACCTTATCCCCTTTCGTTTTTCTGAAACCAATTGTAGTTTTTTCAATCAAGCCTTCGCAAATATAAAGAATTGCGGGCAGGCAAATCATAATTATCAATGCGCTTATGATTGCGCCTCTTGCAAGCATAGCGCAAATGCTCTTAACAAGCATTACATTGCAGACAAGATATACTCCGAATGTTGCGCAGAAGAAAACAAGTGCGCTCTGGAAAATGGAACGGCACGATGCCTGTGCGGCGTCTGTTATTGCCTGCTTTTTATCCTTGCCGTTTCTGAGTTCCTCACGGAATCTTGAAGTCATAAGAATAGCGTAGTCAACCGTTGCGCCGAGCTGAACGCACCCGATAATAGTCGGGGCAATAAACGGTATTTCTGTTCCCGTAAAGAAAGGAATGGCTTCGTTTATCATAATTGCAAGTTCAATTGAAGCGACGAGAATAACTGGAATACTGATTGATTTAAAGCATATCGCAATTAAGATGAAAATTGCAGCAATTGAAATTATGCTTGTAATTTTAAAGTCTCTGTCGGTAACGGTTACAAGATCCTTTGAGAGTGCCCCCTCGCCCGTTATGTAGCCGTTTTCGTCATATTTATGAAGAATGTCGAGCAGCTCATCAATCTGAGCGTTTTCTTCATCGGTAGCAGGCCCGAAAACAGAGTTCATCATCATAAGGCGATAACCGCCCTTTTGGCAGATTTCTTTAACGCTGTCGGGAATCATGCTTTCGGGGATTGCCGAGCCGACAAAGGAATTAAGGGACAAAACGCTTGAAACACCGTCAACATTCTCAAATTCGTTAATCATTTTTGACATATCGTGCGCCGGTATGTTTTCGTCAACGATAACAAAATGTGTTGTTGCCATGTTAAAATCATTTTTCAGCTTTGAAAGAGAAGAAACAGAGTTCATTTCCTGCGGCAGAGCTTTTTGAAAATCATAATAAACATCAACTTTATCTTTGAGTATGAATGACGGGATTATGAGAATCAGAAAAACAGCGGTAATTGCTTTTCTGTGTTTAACCGTAAACTCTGAAAGTCCTTTGAATTTCGGAACAAGAGGTTTGTGCTGAAATCTGTGAATGGGTTTGTCAAACATTAGAAGCATTGCAGGCAGAACAATAACAACCGAAAGTACGCCGAGAATAACTCCCTTTGTCATTACAATTCCGATATCAAGACCGAGAGTGAAGCTCATAAAGCAGAGAGCAAGGAAGCCGAAAACCGTTGTAAGCGAGCTTCCCGCAAGTGAAACAAATGTTTTTGAGATTGCCCGTGACATTGCTTCGTTTTTGTTGCTGATTCTGAGCAATTCTTCATCGTATCTGTCCATAAGGAAAACTGAATAATCCATTGTAACGCCGAGCTGAAGAATTGCGGCAATGCTCTGAGTTATATATGATATACTTCCGTAAAAGTTTGTTCCCATGTTATATATAACAGCATAAGCAAGAGCCATTAAAAGAACAAACGGAAGAATCCATGATTTCATCGTGAATGAAAGCGCAATCAATGCCAGAGCAACGGCAATTGCAATGTAAATCGGCGCTTCTTTATTAACAAGGTCTTCCGTGTCAGCCATTATAGCCGACATGCCGCTCAGGAAGCATTGCTTATTCATTAATTTTTTAATGTCTTTTATTGCTCGGGTTGTTGATTCAGCGGCGCTGCCGCCTTCAAACTGAATCATCATCAGAGTTGAATCACCGTCAGTAGAATAAAAAATATTTTTAACTACATCGGGAAGCATTGATTCAGGCACGGAAATGTCAACAAATGAATCAATCCATGTTACGCTTTTAACTCCGTCAATTTGCGATACATTCTGCTTGACTTCGGCAACATCTTTTGACGGCATATTCTCAATAACAAGAAAAGCATTTGCCGAGTTTCCGAAAACCTTGTCGAGTATAACCTCTCCCTGCACGGAATCAAGATTTTCGGGAAGATAAGACATGATATCATAGTTGATATCGGTTCCGATATACCCGAAAATGCACGGAATCAAAAGCAGCGTTGCAACGGTAAGAATTATTTTGGGATGATAGGCTATAAAATGTGCAATTTTTTCAATCATTCCGCTTTCCCCTTTCATAAAAAAGAATAAACAGCGGATTTTGTTATCCGCCGTTTATTCTTTTCATATTATATTACAGAAGAATAACGATGTCAACGAAATGCAAAAAAAGTTGTTAATAATTTAAAAAATAAGTAACAATCGCCGTTCCGTTTCCGATAATAATTTCACTTTTTTTGCCGATAAATTCATTGCTGACACCCAAAGGAAAGGTGTTGGTCAGTTCTGCGTTTTCGAGCGGATATTTTAATCCTTTGAGATAAACGCCCGAGCACTTTTCCGAATGAGAAAAGACGGAAATATATCCTTTGTTTTCTGCGCTGAATTGCAAAGAATCATTGCAAACAGCTGTAATGACTGTATTGCCGTCGTGAATAAAAGCCTTCATTTTTCTTTGAGCAAGCGAAGCAATAAGCTGAATGTTGGCAATGGTGTGGTCAATCCGTCCGCCCGTTGCGCCGTAAAGATGAAAGCACGAAAACCCTTCTTCAATTCCGACATTAACCGCCGCATCCATATCGGTAATATCTTTAACGGGATTTAATTTGATAATTTTATCACATGAAGGCAATATATTGAGAGAATCAAAATCGCCGATTGCGATATCAGGCTTGATTCCCGCTTTTTCAAGATAGAGATATCCTCCGTCTGCGGCAATAATCAGATCACCGTTCTCTTTTTTTATTTTCAGCTCTCTGCATTCGCCAGCGCCGACGATATGGCAAGATTTCATTTGCTTCACTTCCGTCAAATTATTATATCATCAAGAGCTCTTTTGGGTACATAGTGAATTCCGTTTTCATCTCTGTAATATGCTGTGCTTCCGCTTTCCGGCATATCAACAAGCTTAACTGTTTCTTTAGGCTTGCCGAGCGCAAGAACAAGGTCTATTGAATATTTATTGAGGTCAATATTAAAATCTTCGGAAAGCCGGTCTTTCTTTATGCTTCCGATTATACAGCCGCCGAGACCTTTTTCAACAGCGCCGAGCATAATAGTCTGAGCTGCAATTCCCTCGTCCCAATGCTTATCCTTGCCGAGCGAAAGGTCGCATAAAACTATAATGTAAGCCGAGGGTCTCTCACCCGGAACAGGAATTCCTTTTCCTTTCAGTAAGCCTGCCCATGAAAGAGTTGAAAACACTTTTTCATTTTCTTCGGGAGTGCATACAAGCTTATATTTTAAAGCTTGGGAGTTAACGGTTGACGGAGTGTTGCGAGCAAGGTCAACAAGCTCCCTGAGAGTATCAATTGAAATCTGCTCATCTTCATAGAATCTTCTGTATGAACGGTTCTTCAAAACTAAATCTTTAAGCATATTTATTCTCCCATCTATTTAATTGGTTTCTTTTATTATAACGCCGCAATCATATTTTTGCAATGAAAAAGAAATATTATCCAAATTGTAATATTAGATTATACAAAATGTATAAATCATTGCTTTAAAAATGTTGTGTTAATAAAAAATAGACAAATTGCACATAATTTTTTAATAAAAATTTAAAAATCAGTTGAAATTGTATGCATATCAAGTTATAATAATTTTAATATGTAACACTAAAATATTTTTTAATATACAAACGGTATTTGAAAGGCGGAGGAGTCATGAAAAAATTATTTTGTGTTATGTTGACGGCTGTTATTGTTTTTTGCTCTGTTTTCTGCGGTATAAATGCAGTTGCCGAGCAGGAAGGTTCTCGGATAACAGCAGAGGAGTTTGCCGCCGAGGTTGCAAGGCTTACGGTTAATGATGAATCCGATAACCCCTTTTCATCTTTAAACGGCGCAGAGTCTGCCTGCGGCGAGGAATTTTCATGTTCAAGGCTGATTGTTAAAAGCAAAAGAAAAATTGACACCCTTAACGCTTCATCCGTTATCAGCGGCTTTGATGATCTTTGGGTGCTTCAATATTCGTCGCCTTCCGAAGCGGCGAAAGCCTATGAATATTATTCAACCCGTTCGGGAATAGAATTTGTTGAACCCGACAGAGAGATTTATGCGCTCGGCATAACCGAAACAGACTATGTTGCCTCTGTCCAAAGCAAAGAATATCTTTCATGGGGGCCTGAGCATATCGGTATAGATATGCTGAATAACGCAATTCTTGAAACCGAAAAAGAGCTTACCGACTGCTATGTTGCGGTTATCGATACCGGCGTTGACCCTAATCATCCTTTCTTAAAAGGCAGAGTTATTCCGACAAGAATAAATGTAAGTTCCGGCGGAGAAAGAAACGACTCCATGGACGACAACGGCCACGGAACTCAGGTTGCCGGCATTATAGCAGACTGTACGCTTGAAAATGTATATATTAAACCCTATAAAGTTCTGAACAGCAAAGGCTTCGGAACTGTTATAACAGTTGCCGCAGGAATTAACTGCGCAATAAAAGATAATGTTGATGTTATTAACATAAGCGTCGGATTTGAAGAAGAATCCGATGTTCTCAAAGCGGCAATAGACAAAGCTGAATTAAATGACATTTTTGTTGTCGGCGCCGCAGGTAATACAGGTTCCGATAATCTCTTATACCCTGCTTCATATGATTATGTGCTTAAAATCGCCGCATTGAATCAGTCAAATGTTGTCTGCAATTTCAGCACTTACGGCAATGATATTGATTTTGCGGCACCGGGCTATGATATATTAACCACGACCCTAAATAACGGATATGTTTCAGTTAACGGAACATCTTTTGCCGCACCTTTTGTATCTGCGGTTGCCGCAACAGTCAGGATTTATTATCCCGATGCGCCGTCTGAGGATATTTATAATTTTCTATCCGACATTGCAATAGAAATCAATGAAGCTGATTCTTCGGAAAAATGCGGAAACGGACTTATTTATGCTTACGGAATCGAATCTTACGATTATTTCAAAACTAAGACAGAAACCCCTGTTTTTTCGCATGATACAAATTTTTATTATTCCGATATCGATTTAACAATTTCCTGCGCAACTCCCGGTTCAACAATTTATTACACAACAGACAGAAGCGTTCCGTCAAGAACAAATCCAAATGCAAAAATCTATGACGGAAATCCCATTCATGCATCTCAGACTGTCGTTGTAATGGCTGTGGCATATTGCCAGGGGTGCTGCCGTTCATCGGTTGCTTCATTCGGAGCGATTATCGCTCCCTATGCGGATGAAAATGAACTTGTTATTGATGAAACGGGTTCAATTCTTTCCTATAGCGGAGATTACAGGAGTTTAAGTATTCCCGAAATCGTTAACGGAATAAAAGTTACTTCCATCGGTGATAATGCTTTTAAAGGAAAGAATATAACGGAAATTCTCCTGCCTGAGTCAGTTACACGGATAGGAATAAGCGCTTTTGAGGATTGCACGGAGCTGAAAACAATCCGTTCAAAAGGCTTAACCGATATCGGTGACAGGGCTCTTTATAACTGCATTTCATTAAAAAATCTATTTATTGATGACCTCCAAAGTATCGGCAAATATTCATTTTATAATGTTTGCACTAAACAGTATTTGTATTCCGGCACAACCTTTAATATAGACCTTGAACACCTGACGGTTATTCCCGAGGGAGCATTTATGAATTCTTCAATTTCAACCGTCACCCTTGGTTCTGTTTCAAATATCGGCAAAAATGCTTTTCTTGAATGTACTGAGCTTGTCAGCTTTTATGCCGATAATGTCTTAAACATGCCTGACGGAGCATTTAAAGGCTGTTCATCTCTCAATGATGTTGAAATCAAAGGATTAAGCTATGTTCCGAGCGCCGCTTTCAGCTGTTGCGAAAATCTGATGAGCGTCAGCTTCCCCGAGGCAAGATTTATAAATTCAAATGCTTTTGAAAGCTGTGTTTCATTGACAAGCGTATATCTGCCCGAAGCAAAAACAGTTTATTCAAACGCTTTCAACGGATGCAAAAAGCTTGATTCTCTTGAACTTCCGTCAATGACGGGATTTGAAGATACAATTTACGGAAACAGCGAAACAAAGCCGTCGCTTCCCCCGAATCTTCAAACCTTTATTGCTCCGAAACTTACTGCAACCGTTCCCGATATGTTCAATACAGCTCCGAAGATTAAAAACATTTATCTGAAATCAGCAACGGATATTGCTGAATTTACATTCAGAGGCTGTTATGATATCTATTATATTAACCTTGAAAGCGTTAAAACTCTTAAATCAAAATCATTGACATATTGCAGCGCCAGGTTTATTGACTTGCGAAGCCTTGTTTCAACCGATGATTTGCCCGATAACAGCGGTGTTATGCTTTCAAACAACTTTATCGAATCATCGGATAAAGCCGAAAATCTGACCGTTTACGGAACTCCGGGAACATTTGTTGAACGGTATTCCGTATTAAAAGGTTATGAATTTTCTTCAATACCTTTTATTGTGAACGAAATTCCCGAGTATATAACAGAAAACAGTGAAAGCGTTGTTATCAAAGCAGTCGGATTTGACCTTGAATATCAATGGTATTGGAATACTGTGGCTTCAACCGAAAACGGAACACCGATTGAAGGCGCAACCGCTGATACTTACACCTTTACGCATGAAGACACAGCCCCTTATTATTACTGCGTTATCACTCAGAATGACCTGGGTACGGTTGCTCAGATAAAGACTCCTGTTATTACCAAAGACTTTATCAGAGCCGATTACACGGAATATGACGCCGCTGTTGACCGAGCAAATTCACTTGACCGCAGAAAATATGCTGATTTAACCGAGCTTGACAAGGCGCTTTCGGTTAATGTCAGAGATTTATATTCCTGCGAACAGTCAATTGTTGACGCACAGACAAAAGCAATCAATGACGCTATTGATAATCTGAAACTTAAAGTCGGCAAAAGCGTTACTCTTTATTCATCCGAAACGGATCTGAGACTGTTTGAGGCTGTAAGAATAATTGCCGTTATTGATCCCGTTGATGCGCTTTACGAAAAGATTGAATGGTCTTCAAGCGATTCAAATGTTGTTCTTGTTTCAAAGAACGGTTATGCAAGATGCGTCGGTAAAGGAATAGCAGTAATAAAAGCAACTGTTACCAACTCCGACGGAAGCATAATTGAAAACACAATATCTATTGATTGCGAATTAACATCATTTGAAGAATTTATTGCATTTTTGTTCAGACCGATTTTTATAATTGCAGATAAAATAAACAGAATAAAGATGCTTTAAAACAAAACGAGGCAGCCTGTGAAAAACGCAGACTGCCTTATCTTTTTTATCCGTAAATCCTCTTGCTGTATTCGGCATATTCGCCGCTCTTTATTTCATCTATCCATTCGGAATTTGCAAGATACCATTCAATAGTTTTTTTCATGCCGCTGTCAAAATCCGTTTCGGGCTTCCAGCCGAGAGCCGCAGTAATTTTTGACGGATCTATTGCATAACGAAGATCATGCCCTGCCCTATCTTTAACATAGGTAATCAATGATTCGGGCTTTGAGAGATAACGCAGGATAGTTTTAACAACCTCTATATTAGTTCTCTCATTGTGACCGCCGACATTGTATATTTCTCCGGGAGTTCCGCCGTGAATAATTAAATCGATTGCCTTGCAATGGTCTTCAACATACAGCCAATCCCTGACATTAACGCCTTTGCCGTAAACGGGAAGATTCTTATCTTCAAGCGCTCTGACAATCATCAGCGGAATCAACTTTTCGGGAAATTGATAGGGGCCGTAATTGTTTGAACAGCGTGAAACGGTAACGGGCAAGCCATAGGTTCTGTGATAAGCGAGCGTAAGCAGATCAGCCGAGGCTTTTGAAGCCGAATACGGGCTTGAAGTTATCAGCTTCATATCTTCGGTAAAGAAAAGATCGGGTCTGTCGAGAGGCAAATCGCCGTAAACTTCATCGGTTGAAACCTGATGATATCTTTTTACCCCGTATTTTTTGCTTGCTTCAAGCAGACATGCAGTTCCCATAACATTTGTTTCAAGAAAAATAAACGGATTCTCTATTGAACGGTCAACATGACTTTCAGCGGCAAAATTAACAACAATATCAAATCTTTCTTTATCAAAGAGAGTATCAACAAACGCTTTGTCGGAGATACTGCCTTTGACAAATTTGAAATTCGGGTTTTTCAGCGCTTTTGAAAGGCTTTTGAGATTCCCGGCATAGGTCAGAGCATCGAGGCAAACAATTTCGTAGTCGGCGTATTTATCAAGCATATAATAGATAAAATTACAGCCGATAAAGCCTGCGCCGCCGGTTACAAGAATTTTCATTCGGTCTCCTCCTCTGATTCTATCTTGGGTTCGGGCTCTTTTACCGAAACAATTTTTCTGAACTCAACCTGGTCATAAAGCTTTTTAAACCTCACTCCGACGGAATAAGTTAAATCACAATTGGGGCAATAGAAATTTGCTCTGAAAAATTGGCAGTGAAATTTCCATTTTGTTTGCTGAGTGCATTGTTTTCCGCAGGATTCGCAGGTGTGATTAAGTCTTTTTTTGTCAACAAGCGGATTATCAATGTTTCTGATAACCTTAGCTTTATAAAGAAGCTTTGAATAGAATTCTTCGTCGCACTTTATAATTTCAGGCTCAATATATCCGCTGTCAAAAATCTTTTTTAATATTTCGGCTGTCAACATACTGTCGCCGAGCGCTCTGTGATGAATAAAATTTTCGGGATTAATTCCGAGAGCTTCAGCCGCAGTCATAAGCCCGACCTGATGCCCTTTTCCGCTTTTTGAATATTTCTGATAGCATTTCTGCAAATCACAGTAATTCTTCAAAAACGGAATAATCTTTATTCCGTTCAGATATTTGAAATTGTCGAGCAACACCCTGATATCGCCATCGCCCCAAGTCATAATAACGCTTTCATCATTTCCAATCCATTTTCTGAACATGGAAAAGGTCTGAGTGAACGGCATTCCCCCGCTGATATCATCATTTGTCAGATGAGTCAGTCTTTTAACCGTTCCACGGAGCTTTTTGCCAATCTGAGAACGAATAATATAAGAAAAAGTGTCGATAATCTCGCAGTTTTCATCAAGCTTGACTGCTCCGATTTCAATGATTTCATTGATATAACCGTCAGCTTTTTTTGCGTAGGTGTTGTTCCACTCAAGATCCATTACGATATACTGCATTCAAACATTCCTTCGCTGTATTTTTGAGTTCCTGATATATAATACAATATTTAGCCGTACAATGCAAGAGAAAAAGCGTTAAAAACGCAAAGAAGCAGGCAACTGCATTTAACAATCGCCTGCTCATAAACATCAGAGCTTATTTTGTGCCGAAAATTCTGTCGCCTGCATCGCCGAGACCGGGAACAATGTAACCGTGGTCATTAAGGTGATCATCAAGAGCGCCGACATAAATATCAACATCGGGATGAGCCTCTTTGAGGGCGTTAAGTCCTTCGGGAGCGGCAATAATGCACATAAATTTGATATCTTTGGGATTGCGCTTTTTAATCTGAGTTATTGCATCGATTGCCGAACCGCCTGTTGCAAGCATCGGGTCAAGAACAATAACCTCTCTGACCTCAATATCAGAGGGAAGCTTGCAATAATACTCAACGGGTTTCAGAGTTTCAGGGTCACGGTAAAGACCGATATGACCGACTCTTGCAGAGGGAACAAGAGCAAGAACACCGTCAACCATGCCGAGACCTGCTCTGAGAATCGGAACAAATGCAAGCTTTTTGCCCGAAATAACCTTAGTTTTTGCCATTGCAACGGGAGTTTTGGTTTCAACCTCTTTAAGAGGAAGATCTCTTGTTGCTTCATAGCACATGAGCATTGCTATTTCGCCGACAAGGTTGCGAAATTCAAGAGAACCCGTGTTTTCATTTCTGAGGAAGGTCAGCTTGTGCTGAATAAGAGGATGATCCATAATAGTAACTTTTGACATAATTAAACCTCCGGATTTATTCAAAATATTAATTAAAACCTGTTTTCAAGCTCGGTTATCTGAGCAATTCTTCTTGCATGACGGTCTTCACCGCTGAAAGGCGTATCAAGAAATACATCGACAAGCTCAACTGCCTTTTCGGGCGAAACAACTCTGCCGCCGAGGCAAAGAATATTGGCGTCATTATGGCGCCTTGTCATCTCGGCCGAGAACATGTCCGAACAGCAGGCCGCACGGATTCCTCTGACTTTATTTGCCGCCATGGAAATCCCGACGCCTGTTCCGCAAAAAAGAAGTCCGAGGGTGCATTCACCGCCTGCAACGGCTCTTGCAGCCTTTTCGGCATAAACCGCATAATCAACGGAATCCGTTGAATAAGTTCCGTAATCCTTATACTCGATTCCTCGATCTTCAAGGTGTTTGATAATGAACTGTTTCAGCTCGAAGCCTGCATGGTCACAGCCTAATGCTATCATATTTTTTCTCCCTTTCTGATTCTGAGCTCACGCTCTGCCTGAGGCAATCTTAGATATGCGGGAGCAATCAATGCAGAATCAATGAAATTATTATTATTTAAAGCAGCAAGAGCGCTGCCGTATGCCCGTTGATAACGCCTGTTTTCACCCGAAAGAGAAACATTGGTAAGCTCCGAACCGAAGCTTTTGAAGCAAAGCTCAGCCCCGTCACCTGCAAGATAAATTTTTTCATTATATTTTGTTATTTCAGAGCGTAAATCATCAATCGAAACAGCCTTGTCCTCACAAAGGCGTGTTATTTTTGAGCCGTCTGAACGAAAAAGGGCTGTATAAACCTGATTGCACCTTGCATCCATAGCTGCACAGACTATGCATTTTTCATCAATAAAATTATAAGCAATCGCTTCGAGAGTGGAAACGCCTGCGCAAAGCTTGTTATCTTTCATTGCAAGCCCTTTAACAGCGGCAACTCCTATTCTAATGCCCGTAAACGAACCCGGGCCGATATTAACGCAAAAAGCGTCTATATCATCAATTTTTAAGTCAGCTTGAGATAAAACATTGTCAACCATCGGCATGAGTGTTCTGCTGTGAGTTAAGGCGGCGTTAACAAAGCATTCGCTGATAAGCTTTCCGTCTTCCGAAACGGCAACGCTCGCCGTTTTTGCCGATGAATCAACGGCTAATATTTTCAATCGATTTCAGCTCCTATTATCTCAATTATTCTTTCATTGCTGTTTTCTGTTTTAGAAATTGTAACTCTGATGCAATCCTGCGGCAAAACAGCTTCAATGTTTTCGCTCCATTCGATTATCAGACAGCCACCTGCTTCAAGATAATCAAAATAACCCGTTGAATACAGATCGTCCCAGCTCGAAATTCGATACATATCGAAATGATAAAGTGTTCTTTCCGTTCCTCTGTATTCATTAACAAGAGCGAATGTCGGACTGCTGACATCGCAGTTTATTCCCATTCCTGCGGCAAAACCCCTTGTAAAAGCAGTTTTCCCGGCTCCGAGCTCGCCGAACATTGCAACAACCGAGCCGTCAGGAACTTTTTGGCCGAGCAAACACCCGATTTTTTCAGTTTCTGCCGCACTCTCTGTTTTGAAAATCGCCATACTGCACCACCTTA
>JBJEQD010000144.1:0-21815 GCA_051881575.1 Acutalibacteraceae bacterium
GCAGCAATCCAAAAGTACATAAGAGAGCAAGAAACGCAGGATATGGTTTCAGACCAACTTACTTTCAAGGAATATGAAGATCCGTTTGCCCATATAGAAAAGTAAAAGCAACACCATTTTGCAGTTGGTGTTGCTTAGATGCACCTTTAGGTGCTGCTGGTATTGTTTACCCTTATAGGGTTATTATTCAAACCACGTCCTTTCGGGCGTGGTTTGTGATTTTTTATTTGAAAGAGAAATTATAAACCTTTGACCAGGCAACAACTCTGTCTTTATTCCATTTTTTCGGCATCATCGTGCAGGCGGCGGAAACCTTGCCCATTCTGACTCCGCAGGCAATAAGCTTTTTAAGCAGTTCGGTATCCTGACAAACCTGCTTTGCTTTGTTGATAAAATCCTTGGGGTCAATTTTAACATTGCCTATTCCCGTGAAATCTGCGCCGATTGTAATCATATCTTCGGTTATGATTCCCTTTTCAAAGATATAATCAACCTCTCTCGGCGACAGACTGAGCATAAGAAGCTTGCCGCAGGCAAGCGGAGCAAGATTTGAGCCGAGGGCTTTATAATAGCCCGTCTGGTAGCTCCAGAGAGTGTCTGCGCTGAACGAACAGGTTTTGTCGGCAATAACCGTATCGGCAAGTATTCTTGCGGCTTTGAGGCTGTTTGCAATTCCCGAGCCAATGAGCGGAACGGTCATGAATGCACTGTCGCCTATCGCCGCATATCCGTTGGCAACCATAATTGCAAGCGGCTGACGAACTGGGATTTCAACAAATCTTCCGCCTCTGACAACCTCCGTGCCGAGCCTCGGATTGGTCTTTCTCAGATATGCCGTAAATCTTTCGACTTCATGCATATCAAAGTCCTCAAATCTGCCGATGAGCAAGTCGGTGTATTTATCCTCTGAGGCAATCCAGCTGACGCCCGTTATTCCGTCCGCCATAAGCATTACTTTGAATTTTGCGTCGCAGGGTTCATCACTGCCGACATTGAAAAATGCACGGTAAACGGAAATGCGTTCGTTTCTCGCCGCTTTCTTTTCAATTGAGAAAAAATCGGGCAGATTGCTGCGAACGGGTGAATTCATGCCGCATGCGTCAATAACAAGGTCGCCGTAAAAATCACCCTGCTCGGTTTTTATGCCGACAACTCTGTTGCCCAGAACAATCGGCTCGGTTATTTCACAGCCGTAGACGATTTTAACGCCGCATTCAAGCGCATAATTGATGAGATGGGCATAGATATCCCTGCGCTCCATTTTGATTTCAAGCTTTTCTTTGGGCACATGCTGCTGAAGCGATACGGTGAAAGAGGGATTGAAAAAGGTCATATCCTCTTTGTATTCATATTTATCCTCGGGAGGCATTCCGACGCCCGCAACATCAAGCGCTTCGGGAGCAAAAATATCCGTCCAGTCGTAGCCGAGATGACCCTCCTGCTCTTTTTCATAAACGGTAACATCAAAGCCTGCTTTGGAAATCAGCGCAGCGGCGGCGATTCCGCCGTGGCCGAGACCTGCAACAATTATTTTTTTGCCCATTATGTTCCCTCCGAAATACAAACTTTTAGCGGATAAGCGTTTCGATTAATTATTTATGATAAAGCTTTTTGGTCTGATATCTCGGCTCGCAGGTGAGATTGATGCCGAGCTTTCTGTAAACATCCTGGTCAACCTGAGACAGAATAACCGTTGAATGAGCCTCGCAGCCCTCAAGTCCGCCGATTGCATCAAGAGCTTTTTTCGCAACGGGATTTGTGTTTGCACTCATTGAGAGGGCAATCAGGGTTTCATCGGAATGAAGCCTCGGATTATGGTTTTTAAGAATTGAGGTTTTGAGTTTCTGAATCGGCTCAATTATCGACGGCGCAATCATCAGCAGGTCGTCGGGCAGACCCGCAAGGCTTTTGGCGGCGTTAAGAAGTGCGGCGCTCGAAGCTCCGAGAAGATCGGAGGTTTTGCCTGTTACTATTCTGCCGTCGGGCAATTCAATTGCAACCGCAGGCTGACCGTTTGTTTCTGTGCTCCTGTCAACGGCGGCTTTGATACACTTTCTGTCCTCAACGCTGACGCCCGCCTGATTCATAAGGCTGATAATCTTATCAACGGCATCATGCTTGCCTCTGCCCATTCTGAAATCGCAAAGAGCGGCAAAATAGCGGCGGATAATTTCCTGCTTTGAAGCTTCTTTGACTACCTCGTCGTCGCAGATTGCATAGCCTGCCATGTTAACGCCCATATCGGTGGGTGATTTATAGGGGCTGACGCCCTCGATTTTTTCAAAAATCGCATTAAGAACGGGGAATACCTCAACATCACGGTTATAGTTGACCGTTGTCTCGCCGTAGGCTTCAAGATGATAAGGGTCAATCATGTTAACATCGTTGAGGTCGGCTGTTGCCGCTTCATAGGCAAGGTTAACGGGGTGTTTCAAAGGAAGATTCCATATCGGGAAGGTCTCAAACTTGGCATATCCCGCCTTGTTGCCTCTGAGATTTTCGTGATAAAGCTGTGAAAGACAGGTCGCCATTTTTCCGCTTCCCGGGCCTGGTGCGGTTATAACGACAAGAGGTCTTTCGGTTTCGATAAATTCATTTTTGCCGAAGCCGTTTTCGCTGACTATGTGAGCGACATTATAAGGATAGCCCTCAATCGGATAATGGATAAACACCTTGATTCCGAGCTGTTCAAGCTTTAGCTTGAACGCCTGAGCGGCAGGCTGTTCCCTGAACTGGGCCAGAACGACGCTGCCGACAAAAAGCCCTGCGTCTCTGTAAGCGTCAATAAGTCTGAGAACATCAACATCATATGTAATTCCGAGATCACGGCGCATTTTGTTGCTCTCAATATCGCTTGAATTGATAACGATAACGACCTCAACATTATCCGCAATGCTTTTGAGCATTTGCAGCTTACTGTCGGGTGCGAAACCTGGAAGCACTCTTGAAGCATGGAAGTCATCAAAAAGCTTGCCGCCGAATTCGAGATAGAGCTTACCTCCGAACTCGTTAATTCTTTTTCTTATCTGCTCCGACTGACGGCTGATATAAGCCGCATTGTCAAAACCGATTTTTTTCAATTTCAACACCCTTTCATCCGCTGTATATTTCTCAACACACAGATTTATTTACACTATCTGATTTATTATATAACAAAGCTGATGTCAAATCAAGCCGAAAAAGAAAAATAAATAAAATATGCGGATCCGCTTTCACGAACCCGCATAATTTATAGACTTTAATCAGAACAAATCTTCCTGATTTGCGGTTTTGATTCCTGCGCCTGCAAGTGCGGCGGCGGCAAGCTGATTGTCGTCAACTCTGAAAATCATGTAAGCGCCCGCATTCGATGAATTGAATGCATAGGTGTATTCAACCGCAATGTCAGCTTCGGAAAGCACTTCAAGGATTGAAGCAAGGCTTCCCGGAGTGTCGGAAATGGCGGCGGCAAGAACATCGGTCATCGTTGTAATATATCCGCCGTCCCGGAGCGCTTTTTCGGCGTTTTCGGGGTCATCGCAGATAATGCGGAGGATTCCGAAATCCTGAGTGTCGGCGATTGAAAGCGCCCTCAGATTGATCTGATGATCCGCAATAAATCTTGTTGCCTGAGCAAGCTTGCCCTTTTTGTTTTCAATAAAAACGGAAATCTGTTTTACGCTCATGTCGAAACTCCTTTCTTATCAATCGTGAAGCTTTCTCTTGTCAATAACTCTGACTGCCTTGCCCTCGCTTCTGGTTATTGTCTTGGGAGCGACAAGGTGAACCTTGGGATTGATGCCGAGCATGGTCTTGATAGCCGCAGCAAGGTCTTTTTCTTTTGCGGCAACATCCTTGACTGTATCGGAGAACTGCTCGGGGCTGAGCTCAACGGAAACATCGAGAGTGTCGGTGTTATGCGCTCTGTCAACCTCGATAAGGTAGTTTGCGGAATAACCCTCTTTAAGAAGAACGGTTTCGATCTGTGAGGGGAATACATTGACACCTCTGATGATAAGCATATCGTCGCTTCTGCCCATGGGCTTGCTCATTTTAATCAGAGTTCTGCCGCAGGAGCATTTCTTTCTTGAAAGAACGCAGATATCTCTTGTGCGGTATCTGAGAAGCGGGAACGCTTCTTTGTCAAGGCTTGTGAAAACAAGCTCGCCCTTTGAACCCTCGGGAAGAACCTCGCCCGTTTCGGGGTCGATGATCTCGGCAAGGAAGTGATCCTCGTTGATGTGCATTCCCGTCTGCTCCTCGCATTCAAACGAAACGCCCGGGCCGCTCGTCTCGGTCAGGCCGTAAATGTCATATGCCTTGATTCCGAGAGATTTTTCAATATCACGGCGCATCTCCTCCGTCCAGGGCTCCGCGCCGAAAATGCCTGCTTTAAGGTCGATATCATCGGGAGAAACGCCCATTTCCTTGAGGGTTTCGCCGATATATGCGGCGTATGAGGGAGTGCAGCAAAGAATGGTTGCATGGAGATCCTGCATGAACTGAATCTGACGCTCGGTGTTGCCCGAGGACATGGGCAGAGTCAGACAGCCGACCTTATGAGAACCGCCGTTGAGACCGGGGCCGCCTGTGAAAAGGCCGTAGCCGTAAGCAACCTGGCAGACATCCTCGTTTGTTCCGCCTGCGGCAACGATTGCACGGGCGCAGCACTCTTCCCAGAGGTCAACATCCTTCTGAGTGTAGAAAGCAACAACACGGCGGCCGGTTGTGCCGCTTGTTGACTGAATTCTGACGCAGTTTTTAAGGTCTGTGCCGAGCAGTCCGTAAGGATAAGCGTCACGGAGATCAGCTTTAGTCAAAAACGGAAGCTTATGCAAATCGTCAATTGACTTGATATCGTCGGGCGTAACGCCTTTTTCGTCCATAAGGTCACGGTAATACTTAACATTTTCGTAAACATGCTTAACCTGCTTAACAAGCTTTTCGTTCTGGATAGCCCTGATTTGTTCGGGAGAAGCGGTTTCAATCTCGGGCTGATAATAATTGCTCATCGGTAACACTTCCTTTTTTATTATATGTTGTAACCCATTTCAAACGCTTTGAGGTTCAGCTCGAGGAATTTCGGCGGAACGCTCTCTTTAAGCGCTTTAATCCACTTTTCTTTTGAAACAAAAGCCATATTCTTTGCCATTGCGCCGATAAGGACAACATTGACTGCCTTTGCCGTGCCTGCTTCAACGGCAAGGGGCAGAGCGTCAAGCGCTTCAACATCTGCGCCCGCCGCCTTGATTGCATCGATAACGCCGTCGGGATATTCGGCAGAGTCCATAACTACGGGCATCGGGTCGATGGTCTGAGTGTTGACTATAACCTTGCCGTCGGGCTTGAGATATTCAAGCCATCTTGCGGCTTCAAGCTGTTCAAAGGCAAGAATTATATCAGCCTCGCCCTTTTCGATTATCGGAGAATAAACCTCATCGCCGAAGCGGACATAGGTGACAACCGAGCCGCCTCTCTGGCTCATTCCGTGAACCTCCGAAACTTTAACATCATAGCCGCAGTCGAGCAGGGCTGAACCGAGGATTCGGCTCGCAAGCAGAGTTCCCTGACCGCCGACGCCGACTATCATAATTGACTTATTCATGCTTTATCCTCCCCTCTCATTCAATAGCGCCGAACTTGCAAAGCTGACTGCAAACATTACAGCCGAGGCATTGCGTGAAGTCAATGTGAGCCTTGCCCTCTTTCATGCTTATGGCGGGGCAGCCTATCTTCATGCACATCTTGCAGGATTTGCATTTTTCGGCATTGACTTTAAGGGGCGGATTATGTTTAACGGTTTTAAGCAGAGCACAGGGTCTTCTCGAAATAACAACGGCAGGACCGTCGGCTTCAAGAGCCTGTTTGATTCCGTTTTTGGTTTCTTCGAGATTATAGGGGTCAACAACGCAGACATTGCTGATTCCGACAGCGTTCGCAAGCTTTTCAAGACTTACTGCACATGCAGGCTCGCCCTTAATGTTGAAGCCCGTTGTCGGGTTCTGCTGATGACCCGTCATGCCCGTAATGGAGTTGTCAAGAATGATAACTACCGAATCGGTTGCGTTATAAGCAATATTTATAAGACCCGTAACGCCCGAATGGATAAAGGTTGAATCGCCGATAACCGCAACGCTCTTTTTGGCGTTTGAGGGGTCGGCGGCGTTTCTGCCGTGAAGCCCCGAAACAGAACCGCCCATGCAAAGAACGGTATCCATCATTCCGAGCGGAGGAGTTACGCCGAGAGTGTAACAGCCGATATCACCGCTGACGGTAACATTAAGCTGTTTAAGCGCATAGAAAAGTCCTCTGTGAGGGCAGCCTGCACAAAGAACGGGCGGTCTCGGAACAATATCAACATCCGCTTTCATGCTCTCGTTCTCTTTGCCGAGAATGACTTTAGCAATCATGCTCTGCGAATATTCACCCTGGAGAGTGAACGCCTCTTTTCCGATAACCTCAACGCCGTTCTTGCGGCAATGAGTTTCAATGTAATCATCAAGCTCTTCAAGAACATAAACCGTTTCACACTCTGCGGCAAAATCCTTAATGAGCTTTACGGGCAGAGGATAAACACAGCCGAGCTTCAGATATGAAGCATTCTTTCCGAGCGCTTCTTTGGCATATTCATAGCAGATGCCCGAAGCGATAACGCCGATTTTTTTGCTGTTATATTCGACCTTGTTAAGTCCGTTTTCAACGGCTTCGCTCTCGCAGTAAGCAATCTGATCAAGCACACGCTGTTCAACCTTGACATGCTTAACCTTTGCATTTGCGGGAACCATAACATATTTCTGAGGATTCTTTGTGTATTCTTTGAGTCCGCCGTCAACTCTGTCGACAGTCGGCGCAACGCTTCTTGAATGGGCAACTCTCGTTGTGAGTCTGATAATAACTGGAGTGTCGAATTTTTCCGAAAGCTCAAAAGCTCTCTTTGTGAAATCAAGACATTCGGCAGAATCGGAAGGTTCAAGCATCATTGTTTTGGAGGCAAGCGCATAGTGGCGTGAATCCTGCTCGTTCTGAGAAGAATGCATCCCGGGGTCGTCGGCAACGAGAATAACCATGCCGGCGTTAACTCCGGTATATGAAGCGGTGAAAAGCGGGTCGGCGGCAACATTCAGACCGACATGCTTCATGGCGCAGAATGAGCGTGCGCCCGCAACGCTTGCACCGAACGCTACTTCCATGGCAACCTTTTCGTTGGGAGCCCATTCGGAGAATATTTCATCATATTTTGAAGCAAATTCCGTAACCTCGGTGCTCGGAGTTCCGGGATAGCTTGAAACCACACGGCAGCCTGCTTCATACAGGCCTCTGGCAACTGCCTCGTTGCCCAAAAACAGCTTTTTCATATCTCTATCTTCCTTTCGACCTGCGCTGCAACAAGGCTTTCGCCGCAGTAGATTTTGCGAAGCTTCGGCTTCTCGATTTTGCCCGTAGGATTACGGGGAACATCGGCAAAAATAATCTTGTGGGGGCGCTTATATCGGGGAAGATCCATGCAGAACTCGTTAACCTCATCCTCGCTGAGCTTGCAGCCCTCTTTGACCTCGATTATCGCCGCAGTTATTTCTCCGAGCCTTGTATCGGGCAGACCGATAACCGCAACATCCTTAATTGCATCGTGCTTTCTCAGGAAATCCTCAATCTGAACGGGATAAATATTTTCACCGCCCGAAATGATGACATCCTTTTTTCTGTCAACAAGATAGATAAAGCCGTCTTCATCCTCCTGAGCCATATCTCCCGTGAAAAGCCAGCCGTCACGGAGAACATCCTCGGTTGCCTTTTCATCGTTATAATAGCAAAGCATTACGCCGGGGCCTTTAACGGCAAGCTCGCCGACCTCGCCGTGGGGAACGATTTCGCCTTTTTCGTCAACGATTTTCGTTTCCCAGCCGTAGCCTGCCTTGCCGATTGCGCCAACCTTGTTGATATTCTCAACGCCGAGGTGAACGCAGCCGGGACCTATGGATTCGCTCAGACCGTAGTTTGTATCATACTGATGATTCGGGAAATATTTGAGCCACCTCTTGATAAGGCTGGGCGGCACGGGCTGAGCGCCGATATGCATAAGTCGCCACTGACTGAGCTCATATTTATCAAGGTCAATATCTCCTCTTTCGATTGCGTCAAGGATATCCTGCGCCCAAGGAACGAGAAGCCAGACGATAGTGCATTTTTCGTCTGAAACAGCCTTGATTATCCACTCAGGCTTTGCGCCTTTGAGAAGCACCGCCTTTGAACCGGTGATAAGACTGCCGAACCAATGCATTTTTGCGCCCGTATGATAAAGGGGCGGAATGCAGAGGAAAACATCGTCCTTAGTCTGTGAATGGTGATTCTGCTCAACCTTGCAGGAATGGACAAGAGCCCTGTGAGCATGAAGAATGGCTTTCGGGAAGCCCGTTGTTCCCGACGAGAAATATACCGCCGCATCGTCGTCGTCCGTCAGCTCGATGCCGGGATTTTTTGAAGTACAGTATGTAACAAGCTTGTTATAGCTTTCGGCAAAGGTCGGGCAATCCTCGCCGAGATAAAATCTGAGTTTTACATCGGGAATGCGGTCGCTTATCTGCTCAATTCTTCCGACAAACTCGGGGCCGAATATTAATGCGTCGCTTTCTGAAAGCTTTAAGCAATATTTGATTTCATCGGCTGTATAGCGGTAATTCAGCGGCACGGCGAGCGCACCTGTTTTTAATATGCCGAAATAAATCGGCAGGAACTCGATGCAGTTCATAAGAAGAATAGCAACTCTGTCGCCCTTTTTGATTCCTCTTGAAAGAAGAAGATTGGCGAATCGGTTTGCTCTCTTGTTGAATTCATCCCAGGTTATTTCACATCTGCCGTTGTCGTTTGCTCCCTGTTCGATGAGCGAATACTCACGCCAGGTAACACGGCTTTTTTCCTGAAATTCGGGGTTGATTTCAACAAGGCTCACATCGTCTTTATAAAGAACTGCGTTTCTTTCAAGAAACTCTGTGATAGGCATCCTGTCATTCCCTTTCTTTTTTAATCTTGCAGATTACTCCACACACATCTGCTGTTTCCGTCTTATTCTGCCTTACATTCGCCGGTATAGAAGAATTCGGTTTCTTTCTCGTTTGATGACTTTGTGACAAGACTGACAACGAAGCACAGAGCAACCGAAAGAATCATTGCGGCAACGGCAAAGACGGGGCCTTTGTTTGCAAGCATAACGACAGTTGCATTTTCGGTAAAGCTCGTTGCGATTTTAGCTGCGGCAGGGATAACGGCAACGGCAAAGCCGCCGAGGATTCCTGCCCATGCGCCCTTCGCATTCATCTTCTTCCAATAGAGCGCAATAACATAAGGCGCAAGGAACGAGCCCGAAATGATTCCCCATGAATAGCTCATCATGTCAAGAATCGGTGTGTCGGTGTTTGCAATTACATAAGAACCTATTATAAATATAACACATAAAAGCTTAATTGTAAATGTTGTTTTTTTAACGGGCATATCTTTTTTGAAATGACCGATAAAATCAATGGTAAATGTTGAGCTTGCGGTCAGGGTTATCGAGCAGAGAGTCGAAACCGAGGCGGCAATCAGAAGAACGAGAACAACGCCGAGCAGAACCGAAGGCAGGTTAACCGCTTTGAGCATTTCGGGAACGATATAGTCCTGAGCGGGAAGAGTTTCGGGGGTGAAGAACTTGTAGCAAAGCGAACCGATGAAATATCCGCCGCCTGCAACGAGGAATGCGAAGAAGGTTGAAATCAGAACGCCCTTTTTCGCCTGCTTGTCGTCCTTGATGCCGAAATATTTCTGAACCATCTGAGGAAGTCCCCATGTTCCGAAGCTTGTCATCAGAACGGTTGCCCAAAGAGAAATCCACTGAGAACCGTTGAGCTTGGGCAGGCCGAGATCGGTTTTGGCGTATTCCGCAATGCCCTGAATTCCGCCGACCTGGTCACAGCGGACAACGCAGATAATAAGCAGAGCGATGCTGAACATCATAACGATGCCCTGAAGGAAATCCGCTCTTGCCTGAACGAGATATCCGCCGAAAAGCAGAAGAAAAGCGGCAAGAACAGCGATAAGAACCATGCAGATTTTAACATCGATTCCGAGAAGAACATCGGCAACCGAAGCAAGTCCTTTATAAACCGAAGCCGAATAAGGAATAAGGAAAATAAATATGATAACGCACGCAAAAAGTCTCATGCTTTCGCTTGAATAACGCTTGTCAAGAAGCTGAGGCATTGTTTTAATCTTCAAGCGGTAAGCAACATCTCTTGTTCTGCGGGCAAGCACTTTCCATGCAAGCCATGAGCCGAAAACGGCGTTGCCGATACCCGCAAGAATGCCCCAAAGGCCGTAAGCCTTGCCCGTGCCGCCTGCGTAACCGACAAACATAACCGCTGAGAAATATGCAGTTCCGTAAGACAGAGCGGAGAGCCACGCTCCCGCATTTCTTCCGCCGACGGTTAAATCGGCAATGCTTTTAACCTTTTTGCCCTGAGTGACGCCGATAACGATAATCAACGCAATGTAAACGCCTATCGTTACCCAGATTGCTGTTTTTTCCATGCAATTCATTCCTTTTAATCGATACTGCTTTAAAGCTTTTATGCGATAAAGTGCACTTATATAATATCCGATTCGTTTGAATTTGTCAATATAAATATTTTTTGCGTGAAAAAATTGAAATATTTATGAAAAAACAGCTGTATCAAATCCGTTTTTCGGGATTCGGTACAGCCGTTCGGTTTATAAAATTTCTTATTATTTGACAAATTGCTGTCTTATTATCTCAATCAGCGATTCAAAAAACTTTCTCAAAGCGTCAAAATATGTAACATCATATCTTGCCGTCGTGTTCATGTTCTCGGCAGTCATCGGAGAGATTGTTTTGGATTCGGAATCGTAGACAAGATACTGCGGATATTCGGAGCTTGAGTTAACTGCAAAGCCGTCATTATTGATGATTTCGCTGACAAGTCCGTTGACGCAGGACGGGAAGCTGACATGAGTCAGATTTTTGATAAACCATGTTGTGTCGGGTGAAAAGCAGGTTGAGGCATCAATCTGACCGTCGGGAGAAATGTATTTTTCTTTTCCGTTTTCCCGGGCAATCCTGATATAATCATCACTCAGCTTTCCGCCTATATCGGACGCAGTTGCGCCGAACGAGGATTCATTGACCGTAACAAGCGAATCCGAAAGAACATCGGCGTTTTCTGTTACGGGAACGGTCTGGAAGCCGTATTTAACAATGTTGGAAAACTCTATTCCCCTCTCAGCCTGAGAAACCGTGTTTTCGGCAAATCTGAGCTGAACATTATTATGGTAATAATCGATTTTTTCAATCAGACCTGCATATTCGGCGATATCCGAGCCGTAGAATACAGTCTCCTTGGCTTTTTCAAAATCTCCCATGCTGACCATGCTCCAATAAGCCGGAAAGCTCGCATAGCTTTCAATCATAACTCTCGGAATAATGTCAAGATAGATATCTTTCATAACATTGTTGACTGCCCAGCAGGCGATATCAAGCCCGTAGGTCTTATTCATCAGCGTCACCAAAGACCTCAGCAAATCCATAACACAGCCGTCAACGCTCAGATTCGTGTCATACATATATCTGTCGATTCCGTCGGGGTTAAGCCTCAGCTCGCCCGTGAACGCTTTACTGCACTGCGTTGCGCCGTAAACTGCGCTCGCATAATGGATAACCTCTTTGACATGCTCGCCGTCATACTTCTGCATATATGCCGCAACGATGTTTGAGCCGAGGCATCTGCCGTAAAGCGCAATCTCCTCTGCACCCGTGACATACATTACATCTTCAATATACTGATGAAGCGTGTCGGCGGTAACAAGCGGGTCAAGCCGCCAATCATAATAAAATTCATAGGCGTTGACTTTATATTTGCCGTTTTTGCTTTTATCCTTCAGCTCGTCTCTTGACCACGACCAATAGCAGCGGCTTCCGTCTGAGGCTTCGCCGTTTTTGTCAAGACCCATCTTGCTGAAAAGCGGCGAAACACATTCATAAAGAACATCGCAGAATTCTCCCCATTCCTGGGTGAAAAATGCTTTTGCAAAAACGGGAAGAATAACTTCCGCTTTTTCATTAATATAGTTTTCGGGAATCTGAATGGGATAAAGTGTTTCTTCTTCTCCGTTTTCATCGATTCTGATAATTTTTGAACCTGTTCCTACAACATGAACAACGGGAATATCGGCTCCGTCAGCCGCAGCAAACGACATCGGCGATGCAACAGCAATTACTCCCGCAAGAATCGATAAACAGAGCAAAACCGATAAAATCTTTTTCATAGTTTTGTCCTCATGTGTTAAAAAGGCAGCCGCACAAAAGCGACTGCCCCTCGTTTTTCTTATTTCGCAGTCTTGACCTTATAAGGAAGCTCGGTTTCGGTTGCAACATGTGAGAAGAAAAATTCGCATCTTTCCTCGGTGTTGAGAACCGTAACGGGTTTAACCTGATTCAAAACAACGCCTTTGTTTCTTAAATACTCTCTGTAATCCCAATAGGTTTTTTCTTTGAGGAAAAGAACCTCGGGACGGTTGAGCATACCCCAGCGTCTGTATTTGAAATACTTCTCGTTGACTTCTTTGAGCTCTTCGTCAAGAATGTCAATGTATTTCTGCCTGTCCTCCTCGGAAACGGGGTTCTTGGGCTCGGCAAGCATGCAGTAGCGGGGCGGTTTGGTTGAATAATCGGCATAGAAGCTGTGGCCGACGAATTCGTTGCCCATCTTCTCGGCAGTCTGCTTTGCGGCAAAATCAACCATCTGTGTTGTTGTTTTTTCGTTTGCAACATTAAGGCTCAGATTGCGTCTGTAAAGCAGCTCGATTCTCGGAGTGTTGTTATACATTTTAGTAACGGTAACAACATCTTCGATTCTGTAGCGGTAAAGTCCCGAGAAGTTTGAAACGATAACTTCATATTTTTTGCCGACTTCAAGATCGGAGATAAGGAGCGGCTTAGCGTTATCGTCGGCATCCTCGGCGTCATCGTCAACGGGCAGGAACTCAAAGAAGATGCAATGCGGCAGAAGAACGCCGTCATGAACATCAAGCTCGGTCGGCATTGCAAAGAAGCCCTCGGCGGCGGCATAACCCATGTTATGAAGGGGAATGTCGGGGCCTATCGATTTACGCAGTCTGTCAACATAAACCTTGAGGTTTGAGCCGATCATGCCGTAAGCCCAGGTGAGCTTAGGCCAGATTCTCGGAGCGATGGGAGTATCAAAGCCCTTTTCAAATTCTCTGCGAAGCTCGGCGGCTCTGCGGGGATTGGGCTTGAATTTTTTGGAATAGCTCTTATAGAGGTCGGGAGTTATTTTTATGTTGGGGTTGATAATGCCCTTTTCGATATCGTCGCAGAGCATTTCCCAATTTTCTTCAAGATAATCAAACATGGTTGTCAGCAGAGTAACGACGATTGAGCCGAGATAGCTGACATTTCTGTTTTCAAGAGCAAAACGGAGCTGAAGATAAGAGGTGTCAAGCAGTTCCTCATGCTCGGGGAAAAGCAGAGACGCCGGAGAAGTGCAGAAAAACGGCATAATGGCTTTAAGATAAGTCAGAGGAATCTGACCTGCGCCGTTGCACTGCTTGCCGTCCTCAAGTCTGTGACCCGAAAGAACGAGAACAAGGGGTCCCATCTGAGCGGGCATTCTGATGCCCTTAACCTTTTTAAGATAATGTGCGGCAGTTGATACAGAGCAAGAAAAGCCGATGCACTGCATGTTCCAAAGGTCTTTAATTGATTTTGGAAGAATCTTGGGCTTGCCGACGCTGCCCGAGGAAGAACAGTATCTGATATTGGGGCCCGTAAACATCAGGTTCTTCTCTTTGTTCCGGAGCATACGATCAACATAAGGCTCATAATCCGCATATGTGGTTATAGGAACCTTTTCCTGATATTCTTCAATCGAATGTATATCCTTAAAGTTATACTTCTTGCCAAGCTCGCAGTTTTTATTTCTGCTGAGAATCTTTTTAAGTGTATTTCTCTGAGCCTTCATGGGGTCTTTGGTATAATGCTCTATTTCTGCAAGAGAAACATCGCCGAGCAAAATACCCAAATCTGAAAACGGCATTTCGTTCACTTCCTTTGAAAATAATCAAATTTAAACTGATTATATCAGTTATTACTGCAAAAATCAACAATTAAATCAAAAATAACTTAAAAAAACGCTCAAAATTATATACAATTTTAGCCGTGTGTCTAAAAATGCGGCTCGAAGATAATCTCCGAGCCGCATAAATACTATATTTAACCGTTAACAACCGAGTCGGGCGCATAAGCATAAGTGCATGAGCCGTCGTCATAGGTGAGCTTGACATACTTGCCGCTGAAGCAGTCAAGAGTCACGATTCTGATGCTTTCTGCATATTTCTTTGCCTGAGCCTTGTCGGTTATTTCAACGGCAGTCTTGCCCAAGGGTCTTGACTTGCCTGTCAGCGAATAATCGTACGGATTAGTTTTGCCGTCATACCAGAAGCCGTTCAGCATTGTGGTTTTCAAGCCTGCGGAATAATCCGAAGATCTGCCTTCGCCGAAATCCCAGACCTCAACCTTAACAGGTTCCTTGGCGTTCTTAAAGTAATCCGCACAGCCGTTATCGCTTATAAACTTAACCGTCTCGGTCATGCTTTCATAGACGGGAACGGTGATTATCAAATCATTCTGAGATACTATTTTGAGCTGAGTGTTGAGATTCTTTACTTCTTCGCTGTAAGTGCCGTTAAATGAATCAACGGGAACAAGGCATACATATCCCAGAACGGGAGAAGCTGTGTTGAAATTCAGCGGAAGTCTGTCCTCCTTGATGTCCTTAATAACCGATTCAAAAAGTTCAAGCTTTTTATACGGGTTGCAAAGGTCGGGAACGCTGTTAACAGCAGTAAAATTCGGAGAAGCAAGCGACACAACGGCGTCTTCACGGCTTGAAATCGCTCTTATTGATTCAACGGTGCACTCCTTATAATCTTCGGTTAAAGTAAGCTCCGAAAGCTTTGCAAGGATTTCATCTGTTGCATAGTTATACATTCTCTCGAGTTTTGAGCCGTCTTTCAGATAATAAACGATTCTGACAGGGCACTCGACGGTTCTTTTGCCGAATTCCCGTCTCTGAGCGTCGGAGTCGGTCTCGATATGCTCAATATCGATATACATTTTATGAATTTCGGTCACAAGCTCAATATCCTCATCGGTTAAAAGCATCGGCGTTTCGTAGCTCGTTGTTTTCAGAGCTATATCTGCAGTAACATCCGCATCGATACTGAGAAATTCATAATAACCCGAATTGAGGCTTTTGTCGCCGTATGTGAATCTGTCGCCCGTTCCGGTTGTAACCGCAACGCTCTTTATCTCGGACACCTGAGGAATTTTTGCGGAATATCCGAAAAGTCCGCCTGCGAAAATAAATACTGCAATCGAGAAAACTGCAAGCTGAATCGGATATTTCCAAAGATTTTTAATGAAAAGCTTAAAACTTCTGAGCGAAATAAATTCCGCAACCGCATAAACCGCAAAAATTATTACCGCACCGAGCAGGAACGAAACCAGCTTGTGATTCTGAACCGAAATCATGTTGCTGCCCACAAAATCAATAATCATCATTGAAACCGTGAACGAGCAGATTCCCGTCAGAATCGGACTTGCCCCGATAAAGCCCGCAATCTCGGTCTTGCGGCGTTTATAGAAAATGAACGCAAGAACGCCGAAGCAAACGGTTATTGCAAGAACAATCGCTATAGGCAAAGCTGAGGGATTTTCAAAAAGGTATTTTTCATCCGAGCTCATTCTCGAAAGGACGGCGTAATCCGAAAGCTTGCCCGAGCTGAAAAACATGAGATTGTTTTTAACGCCCTCAAACAGACCCTTTGTTTCATAGCGAACATCGCTGTTGATAAATGTTCCGTAATAAAATCTGTCCGAATAAGGCGAGCCGTAAATCAGGGTTTTGAAAAGAAATGTCAGAAAAGATTCCGCTATGCTCGGTAGGAATGTAAAAATTACGCCGAATATTCCCGCTTCAATCGCCGTGCCGACGCAGCAGCAAACCATAGCCGTTATCGAATAGGAATAGAGAATCATCAAAAGGAACGAAACCGTCAGATAAGCGGCGGAAATCCAAAGCTCTTTGCTGTTTCCGAAAATTGCGATATTGAGAACAAGGTCAACTGCGGTCGGAATAACCACAGCCGCAGTCAGCATAAATGCGCCCGAAAGATATTTTGAAGCAAAAAGCGAGCCTCTCGTTATGCCCATGCTGAAATAAACATTGACGGATTTTTTGGTCATCAGATATTTGAACACGGAAACGGCATAAGCCGCACAGAGGACAACAACAACGATATCAAGCAGAGTGCCGATATCGCCGGGGTCATCGGCAGCAAAGATGAATTTTCTGTTTTCAACAAACTCCGCCAAATCCATCGGGTTATATTTTTTTGTATTAAAATATGAAATAACGGCATTTACTCCGCCGCAAAAGAGAAATTCATAAGTTGAAATAAAGAAAACCGCAAACGGAATAAGCCAATTCTTTGAGCAGTTCCTTAAAAATGTGAATCTGAACGGATTAACCGAAGATTTCTTTGAAGTCATAATCTGTGCCCTCCATTTCGTCAAGGAATATTTCTTCAAGGGTCTGCGGGAACTTTTCAATCAGAATCGGGTTCAGCTTTTTGAGAAGCTCCTCGTTTTCGTCGGGATCGCCCGCCATTGAAACCGTTATGATTTTACCGTCTTTGACAAGCTTTTTATAGGAAATGCCGGCAAAGTCGCTTTCGTCAACATCATGCGAAAAAACAAGCCTGAATTTGCACCTGCTGGCGCTGATATCGTCAACCGAGCAGTCAAGAACGATTTTTTTGCCGTTTATCAGACCGATGTGGTCGCAGATATCGGTCAGCTCGTGAAGATTATGCGACGAAATGATAACACTGCAATCGGTTTCGGCAACATATTCTATAATCATGTTGTTGACAAGACTGCGTTTCTGAGGGTCAAGGCCGTCAAAGCTTTCGTCAAAAAGCAGAAAATCGGGCTTTGACGAAATGGCAAGAATAAGCTCCGCCTGCCTTTGCATTCCCTTTGAAAAAGAATTGATTTTTTTGGTTTTGTCAAGCCCGAAAACCTTGCAGAGCTTGTCAAGCGTATCAAAGCTGAATTTCGGATAATATCCGCTGTAGAACTTTCCCATTTTTTCAATTGTTGAGTACGGTTCAAAATATAAATCATCGGGCGCAAAGAATAATCTGCTCTTTATTTTTGCGCTGTCAAAGGATTCCTCGCCGTCAATCATAACCTTGCCGCCGTCCGCACGGAACACGCCGCAAATTGTTTTGAGCAGAGTCGTTTTTCCCGCTCCGTTATATCCGACAAGGCCGTAAATCGAGCCTTTTTCAACCGAGAATGACAGACCCTCGATTGCAGTAAATTTTCCGAATTTTTTTGTGACATTGCAAACTTCAATCACAGCTCTTCCTCCTTAAATACAGATTTAACCGTTTCGATAATTTCCTCCGCAGTAACGCCGATTGATTTTGCGGTTTCAATGTCGTCAACAAGCTGCCGCATGGCCTTTGCGGCAAGATTGCTGCCCGAAAGCGCATTTTCGCTCACGAAGCTTCCCGTGCCGGGAACGGTGTAAATTACCCCGCTGAGCTCAAGCTCCGAAAAAGCTTTTTTAACCGTGTTGACATTCGTTGATGTTTCGGCGGAAATCGAACGGATTGACGGAAGCTTTGAATGAACGGGATAAACTCCGAGCCTTATGAAGGTTATGATCTGATTTTTAATCTGCTCATAAACCGGCACCCGGCTCTTTTTATCAACAATTATCAATCTGCCGCCCTCCTTTTGCTTTGTAAGTGTGATATCACAGATAGCACACCTATAGTATATCCTTGCAAGAACACTTTGTCAAGTAAAATTTGAAAATTTTACGAAAAAATCATTTTCACTCACCGTCGGCAGAATTCAATAACATTTGGTATATTTTTTTTATTTTTTTGTTGTTTTTTTGGTCAATATGTGGTATATTCAAATAGTAAAGTTTTATTTGTATTACGGAGGACATATTTTATGGAAAATAAAGATTTATTTCAAAAAGTTCAAAACGGCTACAACTGCGAGCAGGTTGAGCAATACATAGCTGTTCTTAAAGCTGAATATAAAAAGGTTTTTGAATATGCAAAGGCAACCGAGTCAAACAACGAAAAACTCAAGAAGATATGCCGCTCCCTTTCCGACGAGAACAAGGCTCTCAAGGCAGGCGGCGCAGCTGCTGCCGCTCCCACGGCAGACGCAGCCGTTCTTTCGAGCATTGACAAGATAGTTAAGCTCAGCGAAGAAATCACAAGAGAGAATGTTATTCTCCGCACCAAAATTTCAAAATAAAAACACCGCTCACAAAACAGAAAGGCAGAATTTCAGTTATGGAACAATTCCGATTAAAAAGCATTGACGAGCTCGACCTCGAGTTTGTTTCCAAAACAAGAGCTTCAAAGCCTGCTGAAAGCGGTGCGGAAGCAAAAAGTCTTATTCCCGAGATAAACAAAGCCGACGCCGTTCAGCGAAGCGAAGCAGCGGTCGGTTCATCCCCGAGATATTTTAATCCCCCTGCCCGTCCGTCATCGGGCGAACCCGCATTTGAGCCAAAAGCCGAACAGCCCGCTCAGAAAAAGGCACGTCCGCTTGTTCCCATCGGTCAGAACTCTCCGTCATATGTTCCCGTCGGAGCTGACGAGAATGAGCAGGAAGAAGATCTGGATTTCTCAAAAGGCAATTACGGCGAAGCTCATATTGACATGCCCGAAAAGGCAAAGAAAAGCGGCGGAGTTCTGGCAGGAAAGATTATTTCAATCGTTATGCTCGCCGCAACCGTTGTTATTTTCATGCTCGGCTGTTTTGTTGCCATATTCCTTGACAACAACGGCTCTGACATCGGCGGAATTTGCTTTAACACAATGAGCTGTGATGTTGAAGCCCTCGGCGTTTCAAAGGGCGACCTCATCATTTCAAAGAAGCTCTCCGCAAACGAATATGCCGCTCAGGATCTTATCGCCGTTCCCGCCGCAGATTCGGGCTGCAGCATCAATGTTATCAATTATGCCAACATTATTTCAGACAGCGATTCGGAGCTTTCAACAACGGATATTGCCAATCAGTCGGCTTATCCCGTAACCATAATGGCGTCGAACTGCTACGGTCTGATTCAGTCCTACATACCCGCCCTCGGCGGAATCCTCAGCTTTGCGCTTCAGAACGCAATTCTCGTTTGTCTCCTGTTCGTTCTGCTTGCCGCTCTTTGGTGCCTGCTGCTTGTTTTCCTCGAAAAGAAAACGCCCAAGGCGGCGTCAAGTCCGAAAAAAGCTAAGAAGAAAAAGAAGAAATAAAAAAATTCAGAGACAGGTGCATTGAATGTGCCTGTCTCTGTTTTTAAGCTGTTATCCGTTAAATAAATATCGGCTGAAGCTGTCTCCCCTCAAGCGCCGCTTTTGCGGCTTCGCAGGTTCTCGAAAAATCCGCAACAATGCTTCTCGGCTTCTTCTCGCAGTTATCCTGCTTCATGGGAACAAAATAAACATTTCTGCAATTAAGCAGTCTGCCTATGTTCTGAGCGGCGGTTGAAAGAGCGTCGTTCGTTGAAACCGCTATAAGCAGAGGTCTTTCGTTTCTCAGATGTGCCTTCGCCGCAAGGGTGACGGGCGTGTCGGTTACTCCGCTCGCAAGCTTTGCAAGAGTATTGCCCGTGCATGGCTCGATAATCAGAATGTCAAGCAGTTTTTCGGGGCCTATCGGTTCTGCCTCTGTCAGGGTTGAAATCACTTTCTTTTCGCACATTGCCTCGATTTTTTCAACGAAATCATCCGCTTTGCCGAACCTTGTATCGGTTGAAAAGGCGTTATATGACATTATCGGAACGACATCAGTTCCCCTGCTTCTAAGCTCGGGAATCTGCCCGATTGCTTTTTCAAAGGTGCAAAACGAACCGCAAAGTGCGAATCCTGCGGTAATATTATCCATACTCACACTCCTTCATCATATTAATTATTCCGTCAGCTATTATTCTTCCCGCCGTTTTCGGCGCAACCTTGCCGGGCAGAGACGGGCATTGAATTGCATTGATTCCAAGCTCGTAAGCCGCCGCAAAATCCGTTCCGAACGGTGCGGACGCCACATCGATAACAAGGCAGTCGGATTTAACATTTTCAAGGATTTTTCGGTCAATCACAACCGACGGAACGGTGTTGACAATAATATCGTAATCATGGGCTGTTTTATAAAAATCCGAAATCATACAGCCTTTCATCCCCTTGATTTCAGCCGCCGCCAGATCGCCGTATTTTCTTGCGCAAACCGTTACTTCCGCTCCGATTTTTGAAAGGATATCCGCAGTAACCTTTGCCACTCTGCCGTAGCCGAAAACGGCGCATCGGCTCGAATGAATCGTATAATCTATGTTGTCAATCACGGTTTTCAGGATTCCCTGAACAGTCGGCACGGTGTTCATAACGGTCACATCCTCACGGCGGAAATAATCAAAAACCTTTCCGCCGCCCAAAGTCAGCTTTGCTTCAACTCCTCTGCTCACCATTCCGGCAAAAATCGGCTGTTCCGGCTGAATCATCAGCGAAATATCGTCAACGGTTTCTTTCATGGGAACAATCGAGAAAATATTTTTTTCGCCTTTAACGGCAGGCAAAGGCAGAATCAGCGCATCGCTTTTTTGAACGGCTTCTTCAATATTCTCAACGCATTTACGCTCTTTTTCGGGCAAGCCGTATATCTCAACTCCGTAACCGAGGCTTTCAAGATAGTCTGCCATATATAACTGCCTGCCGTCGCCGCCGATTATCAGAAAATTATTGATTTTTTTCAACCTTTCACCCCCTCGGGTTTCAATAACATTTTATGATTTAAGCCGCAGGCTGTTACAAGTTTAACAATTTGAGAAAAAATACTTGATTTATCCCTTGTGCCGTGCTAAAATATCAGCGAAAGGGGCAGGCTTTCCTGCTCGTCCCTGTTTCGGTTTTTTTGTTGCCGCTATGCGCTCCGAACGCTGGCGGCGCTTTTTTTATGTAATAAAGATATTTTCAGAAAGTTTTTCTTTATTTTTTCCATCATATGTTATATAATAGGAATGATACTGAGAAAGGAAGCTTTTATCATGCCTGAAATTGATAATTTACTTAAAACCGTTAAAAGAATCCATTTTATCGGCATCGGCGGCTCGGGAATGTGCCCGCTTGCCGAAATTCTCCATAAAGAGGGCTATATCCTCAGCGGCTCCGACAACAATGAGACAGACACTCTTGCAAGAATCCGTTCTCTCGGAATCCCCGTTGCCATGGGGCAGAGAGCGAAAAATATCGAGGGCGCAGAAATGATTGTCTACACCGCCGCCCTGCTCAAAGACAACCCCGAGCTTGTTGCCGCAAAGGCTTCGGGCATTCCGACCTTTGAAAGAAGCAAGCTTCTCGGAGCGGTCACGAGAATTTACCCGAACAGCATCTGCATCAGCGGCACTCACGGCAAGACAACCGCCTGCTCAATGCTCACGCAGGTGCTCATTGAAGCGAAATTTGACCCCACGGCGGTCATCGGCGGCAAGCTTCCGCTGACGGGCTCAAACGGAATGGTCGGTCACAGCGAGCATATGGTCTGCGAAGCGTGCGAATTTGTTGACACCTTCCTTGACCTTTCGCCCGATGTTGCAGTCATTCTTAACATTGACGAGGATCATCTTGACTATTTCAAGACTCTTGAAAATCTCAAAAAGTCATTCACGAAATTTGCATCGATGGCGACAAAG
>JBJEQD010000145.1:0-21794 GCA_051881575.1 Acutalibacteraceae bacterium
AACAGGAAAAAAGAGGAAATAATTCTGTTTATGTATCACAAAAATTTGCTTTGTCTATGGTCATTTTCAACAAAACAATTTTTTATGTTTGCATAGAGTTTGGCCGACAAGCCGAATTATTCAAACCGAGGCTTAAAAATGTTGACGAAGCAAAGTTTTATGGTATAATAACTATAACAAATGAAATGAAATTTTCAGCGTGGGAGATATAGATTATGTATGTTAAAGATGTAACAGTTCAGAATCAGGTAGGTCTTCATGCCCGTCCGGCAACTTTCTTCATCCAGAAGGCTAACGAGTTCAAGTCATCAATCTGGGTTGAGAAAGAGGAGCGCAGAGTTAACGCCAAGAGCCTTCTCGGTGTTCTTTCTCTCGGCATCATGGGCGGAACAAGCATTCGCATTATTGCCGGCGGCCCCGATGAGGAGCAGGCCGTTGACGAGCTTGTTAAGCTTGTAGACTCAGGTTTTGCTGAATAATACCAATTAACAAAACAAAAACCGTTTGAAAAGCTTATGCCTTTCAAACGGTTTCTTTTTTTATTCGTTATTTATAACAATACCGCATTTTTCTTTGATTCCGAAAGCGGAAAAGTATCGGTTTTCGAGCGGAATCCATTTTTCTTCAAAGGCTTTGAGCGCCTGCTCTCCGTTTCGCTCTCTGATGCGCCGCAGCTGCGTTTCATGGCTGACGGTGAGAAATACCTTCATGTCGTAAATATCCGGTATTTCGGGGTGCAGAGCGTAAGCGCCCTCAATGATAATCGGCTTCCGTGGGTCAATTTCCGACTTTCCGCAGAAATCGCCGACGCTGCATTTGAATATGCGGTATTCAAACGGCTTGCCGCTCCGAATGCCGCCGATAACCTCATCAATGAAACGCTCATAATGAATGTTTCCGCCGGGCTGTGAATGGCGTTGAGCGGTTCTGAGCTCTGGCGGGAGAAAGAAGTCGTCCATATGAATAACCTGCGCTCCCGTGCGCTCTGAGAGCGTTTCAGCAAAGGTTGTTTTGCCCGAGGCGCAGCAGCCGTCAATCGCAATAACGGCGTTGCTTTTTGCGGAGAACAGCTTTTCGGTTTTTTCGATTGTTCCGTCCGTATTTTTCACCAACCGTTCAAAAAACGGATTACAGGCTTTCAGAATGACCCGTAATCCGTTTTAATTTAGCTTTTATGCATTTGAAGAGTCTGATGATTCTTCAGCTTTTTCGTTGTCAAGCTTGTGAACTTCGGCGGCAATAGCCTTGCGTCTTTCGTGAAGCTCACGGTACATTCTGTCTCTCTTTTCGCCGCTCAGGTCATAGAACAGCTTGGGGACGATGCTCAGAATGCCGGTAACAACGGGAAGAATTGTGCACATCCAGAAAAGAGAATACTCGGTCTTTTCGCTCTGACCGCCGAAGCCGGCGCCCTGAACATAACCGATTCTCGAAAGAATCATAGCCTTGATTGTCTGACCGACGGTGTTGACAAGCTTTGTTGCAAGACCCTTTGCAACGCCCGTCATGCCCTCTGTTCTGTAGCCGTTTTTCCATTCGCCGTAGTCGATGGCTTCGTTTCTCATTTCTTCGGGAATAACCTTCTTGATTCCGTAGAAGAACATCCAAATGGTTTCACGAAGCATGAATGCGGGAATCATAACGCTGAGCTTTTTGTAGTTCTTGTTGATTGAACCGACAAGGAAAACGCCCGTCATCAGCAGGTTATCAATATGCGAGCCGACAACCCACAGAGTCTTGGTTGAGAATCTTGCTCTTGCCCAGGGAACATATGAATAGCTTATCGGCGAAACGATAGCGCCGGGGATGCCGACGATTGTTGACATCGAGGCAAGGCCGAGAACATTTATGTAGTAGTAGTTTGTGCCCGAATTCATGCTGAAAGCGGCAAGAAATTCGGAAAGTGTGATGAGAAGCAGGGGCTTGTTTGTGAAAACGGATTTGAAGCCCTGGAAGATGCTCGGGCGGTCAACCGTCTGCATAACTCTTTCTTTGGCAACAAAGGCATAAATAAGAGCGAATGAGCCGGCAACGACAGAAGTAACAAGACCTGCCGAAACATAGAGCGAACGCATCTGAATCTTGATTGCGCCTCTGCTGACAAGGTCGATAAACAGACCCATGAGGATTTCGGGAGCTTTCTCAACGAAGCCCGAAAGCAGGTTTGCCTGAGTGATAAGACGGGTACGGTCGATGATGTTCGGCGTTATTGTTGCCGTCATGCCCGTTCTTGCAATGGCAATCAGCGAGCCTGCAAGGTTCGTGAACATTTGCAGTATCAGATAAAACGCCAGCTTTGACACATCATACAGCGGCCTGTCGCCGAATATGAGGGGCATCATGTAGAACAGAATCGTAACGATAACGCCGGGAATGGCGTAAATAATCAGCCAGGGCTTGAACTTGCCCCAACGGGTACGGGTTCTGTCAACAATTGCGGCAAGGAATATATCGTTGATGATATCCCAGATGCCGATGACGAAAGTTACAATTTCCTGGAATTTAAGACCGACTCGGATAATATCCGTAACGAAAATGTCGTTATACTTGGTTATGTTAAAGCTTTGGGCTATATCGTCAAGTATGTAAGCGACGGTTTCCTTTGAGCCGACATAACGCCTGTCTTTGGGAACAGCACGAGGCGACTGTTCTTCAACCTTAACGGCTGAATTGGCTTCGGATGCCATAACATCTCTCCCTATCTAAAAATATAATACTTATTCTATCATAGAGACAGGGGTTTTTCAATACCGCAAATGTTTTTTATGAAACTTATACAGAAACGAGGCTTTGTTTTTGTAAATAAACACAACAGAGGGATTTTTTGCCGAATAAAACGGCAAGAAAAAAAGGCGGCTTGCCGCTGAGCAAACCGCCGATATTTATTATGCTTTGATTGGATTATTTGCTTGCTTTTGCACTCTTGCGTGAAAGAAGAATGTTAACGATGATGCCGAGGATAAGAGCGCATGCAACGGAGGTAAGAGTGACCTGACCGATTTTGAGAGCCATGCCGCCGATGCCGGTGATAAGGATTGTTGAAACAACGAACAGGTTCTTGTTTTCGCCAAGGTCAACATCCTGAATCATCTTCAGACCGCTGACTGCGATGAAGCCGTAGAGTGTGATGCAAACGCCGCCCATTACGCATGAGGGGATTGAGCTGAGGAAGGTTACGAACGGGCCGAAGAATGAGATGATGATGGCGATGATTGCGGTTGTGAGAATGGTAACAACGGAAGCGTTGCCCGTGATAGCTACGCAACCGACTGATTCACCGTAGGTGGTGTTGGGGCAGCCGCCGAAGATTGAGCCTGCAAGAGAGCCGATACCGTCGCCAAGCAGAGTTCTGTGGAGACCGGGGTCTGCAAGGAGGTCTTTGTCAATGATTGAAGAAAGGTTCTTGTGGTCTGCGATGTGCTCTGCGAAAACAACGAATGCAACGGGAACATAGGCAACTGCAAGAGTTGCAATGTATTTTGCGTCAACTTCTGCAAAGCCCTTGACTGCCTTGAGGAAGGTGAAGTCGGGGAGCCACTTCATATCGTTGAAGATTGAGAAGTCGATAATCTGAAGCGCTTCGTTGGAGGTCTTAATGCCGATAACCGTGAAGATTGCGGCAACTGCATAGCCTGCAAGGATACCGATGATGAACGGAATGAGCTTTGCCATCTTCTTGCCGTAAACTGAGCAGAGCATAACGGTAAGGAGAGTAACGAGAGCGCAGATGAAGCCAACCCAGCCCTTTGCGGTCATTTCATAAGCCGAGCCGTTGTTGGTTGCGAATTTGAGAGCGTCGCCGACAGCGTTGCCTGCAAGCGAAAGACCGATGATTGCAACCGTGGGGCCGATAACAACTGCGGGCATGAGCTTGTTGAGCCATTCAACGCCGACAAACTTGATTACGATTGCGATAATAACATAAACAAGAGCTGCGAAAGCTGCGCCGATGATTAAGCCTGCATGGCCTGCGGCTGTTGAAACCGCACCGCCGAAGGCTGCGAACATTGAGCCGATGAATGCGAATGAAGAACCGAGGAAAACGGGGCTTCTGAACTTGGTGAAAAGAAGATAAACGATTGTGCCGACGCCTGCGCCGAACAGAGCTGCCGACTGTGACATGCCGTTGCCGATGATTGAGGGCACGGCGATGGTCGCAGCAAGAATGGCGAGGAGCTGCTGGAATGCGAAGACGATCAGCTGACCGAACTTCGGCTTGTCTTTGATGTTGTAAACGAGTTTCATGTATATTGACCTCCTTAAAAATATATACAAATTTATTTTTGCCAGATGGAAACTCCGATTTCATCTTCAAAGGGCGGGATTTTAACAACCACAACCTCGTTTCGTGAAGTCGGAACATTTTTGCCGATATAATCCGCAACGATTGGCAGCTCTCTGTGACCTCTGTCAATGAGGGCGGCGAGCTGAATTTTTGACGGTCTGCCGAGCGACATTATGGCGTCCATAGCCGCTCTTGCGGTTCTGCCCGTAAAAAGCACATCGTCAACCATGACGATTGTTTTGTCGGTAACGGAAAAATCGATTTTTGTTGAATTGAGCTTCGGCTGATAGCCGCCGCTCAGGTCGTCTCTGTAAAGCGTAATATCAAGGTAGCCTATTTCGGTTTCAACGCCGAGCAGACGGATTTTTGCCGCAAGAATGTCTGCAAGCGGAGCGCCACGGCGCATGATTCCGACAAGGCTGATTTTGTCACAGCCCGGATTGCGCTCAACGATTTCGTGAGATATCCTTGCAAGGGCACGGTTGACGGCGCCGCTGTCCATGATATTTGACTTGAATTCCATTTTTATTCCTCCGAGGGCAATAAAAAATGACCCTGCCGCACCCGACAAGATCACATAAAGACTCTGCGGATAATCCGAGAAAATCCGCTTCTTAAAAAATATATGAAAATCTTGTCGGCATCGCTGTACCGCTTTTAAAGATTTGTTTTTTGCCGTGATTATTCTATCACACCGAAAACGATTTGTAAAGAAAAATTTTAAGAATTTATGAACTTTTTTGCGAAATTTTTGTGGAAATTTGTTTGCCAAAAAAAGCAGATTAAGGATCGGGCTTTTTGCAAGCCGATCGATAATCTGCTTTCATTTTTATTATTACCAATTATACATCTGCTCGGGATTCCTGAAAATATCCTCAAGTCTCTGAATGAAAGGAACAAGATCGCCGAAATCGAGAGCTCTGTGGTCAAATACAAGGTCAATCGGCATTTCCTGACCGACGGTGACATAGTCGTTGCCGTTTTCGTCCTGCTTAACGACGGGGCGTTTTGTTACCGAGCCGATGCAGGCAACGAAAATCTGGGGAGGAATGATTGAAAGCAGAGAAACTCTGCCGGGTATTCCTCTTGTTACGGAGCCGATGTTTGAAATCGTAACCGTGCCCTGCTTGATGTCATATTTTGTGAGCCTGTCCTTTTCGGGGATGCTGTAATAATCCTTCTTAGCCTGACCCGAAAGAGTCTTGACCTTGTTTTTGCCGGTCTTAGAGCCGATAAGGCGGTAAATCGCATTGAGAAGATGACCTCTTTTGAGCTTTTCAAGCGTATCCTGCATTGAAACGGAGAACATAACCTCGTTGAGGTCTGTGTTTCCGATTCTTCTGCCGACATCGGCGATATATTCCGTCAGTTCAACAAGGCTCTTGTTGCCGATATCGTGAAGATTAATCGTCATCATCTCGCCGTTGGGGAGAATCCAGGTCATTGAAGCGTGAATCTCGTCATATTCGGTGATGGTTCCTCTGACGAGCTTGCGGTTGAATTTAATATGAGCGTTAAGGTGGGGAGCCGCCTTAAAAGCCTCTGAAAGGGCTTTGAGCATAATGGTGTTGATGGTGATTTTAACGGGGAATTTACCCGATGCGTTAAGCTCCTTGACGACCTCTAAGAATTTTGAAACCTCGGGTTCGTAAATGTAGGAAATATGTGGAATTGTTTCCCAGCTCTCGGAAGTCATGTTTGCAACGATTTTACGCTGAATACCGAAGTTTGTAACTTTTGTTTCTTTCACGCTTTTTTCCTCCGTTTGTGTTTATTTCTGTCAATTGTATCATATTTTTTTATGACTATATTTCCCATTTATCATTAAAATTCTATTTTATTCATACAATATTGTTTTTTTGTCTGTATGCTTCACAAAACGAAAAGGATATGCTATAATATATAGCTAAAAAAGGAGAAAGCAGGTTGAGCATGAGAGGATTGTTAAAATATCTGAAAGGCAGCAGGATTCATTGCGTTCTTGCGCCGCTTTTCAAAATGCTTGAAGCCATTCTTGAGCTGTTTGTTCCGCTCGTTGTGGCGGCGATAATCGACAAAGGAATTGCTCTGTCGGATAAGCCCTATATTTTCAAAATGTGCGCTGTGCTGATTCTGTTCGGCGCAGTCGGGCTTGCATTTTCGCTCACGGCGCAGTTTTTTGCCGCCAAAGCGTCGGTAAGCTTTGTCAAAAGGCTTCGCCATGCGCTTTATTCTCATATCGAAAGTCTTTCGTATGAGCAGATTGATTCCGTCGGAACCTCAACGCTGATAACGAGAATGACCAGCGATATGGACAGCGTTCAGAACGGTCTTAACCTCACCCTGCGCCTGCTTCTGCGTTCTCCGTTTGTCGTTTTCGGCGCAATGATAATGGCTTTCACCGTTGACAGCAGGGCGGCGCTGACCTTTACGGTCGTTATTCCCGCTCTTTCGGTTGTTGTTTTCGGAATAATGTTCGCCTGCATTCCGCTTTATAAAAAGGTCAGAACCGCTCTTGACGGAGTTCTCGGCACGGCGAGAGAAAGCCTTGTCGGAGCGAGAGTTATCAGAGCGTTCTGCAAAGAAAGCGAGCAGGAGAAGCAGTTCAAGGATAAAAACGACGCTCTGACGGCGGTTCAGGAGTTCACGGGCAGAATATCTGCGCTCCTCAATCCCGTGACCTGCGTTATAATCAACATCGGCATTGCCGTTCTGATTTATGTCGGAGCAATCAGGGTTGATGCGGGGCTTATAACCCAGGGTGCGGTCGTTGCGCTCTATAACTATATGTCTCAGATACTTGTTGAGCTTATCAAATTTGCAAATCTCATTATCAATATCACAAAATCCGTTGCCTGCTGCGGCAGGATAAGCGACATGCTTAAAATCCCCGCCGAAAAAGAAAATGCCGAAGCAGAAATTGACGGTAAAAACGAAACGGTTGTTGAATTCAGCAATGTTTCGTTTGCCTATGCGGGAGCGGGCGAAAATTCGCTCGAGGATATCAGCTTTAAGGTCGGAAAGGGCGAAACGGTCGGAATCATCGGCGCAACAGGCTCTGGCAAATCAACGCTTGTCAATCTCATTCCCGCTTTCTACAGGGCAACGGACGGAGAGGTCATGGCATTCGGCAAGAATGTCAACGATATTTCTCTTGAAGAGCTCAGAGCAAGAATTGCCGTTGTTCCCCAGAAATCCGTGTTATTCAAAGGCACAATCAGAGAAAACATGCTTTGGGGCAGAGAAGAAGCAACCGATGATGAAATTATCGAAGCTCTGAAGCTTGCTCAGGCGTGGGATTTTGTTTCCGCCAAAAAAGGCGGGCTTGACGCCGAGGTTGAGCAGGGAGGCAGGAATTTTTCGGGCGGTCAGCGGCAGAGACTTGCCGTTGCAAGAGCGCTTGTTAAAAAAGCCGATATTCTTATTCTTGACGACAGCTCGAGCGCCCTTGATTATGCCACCGACGCCGCAATGCGAAAAGCCATCGCTTCGGTTCAGGGCGATTCCGCCGTGTTCATCGTTTCTCAGCGCACTTCTTCAATCATGCACGCAGACAAAATAATTCTGCTTGACGACGGCAGAGCGGTTGTCGGCACTCATGCGGAGCTTCTCAAAAATAACGCTGTTTACAGGGAGATTCACCTGACGCAGTTTGACGAGGAGGAGAGCGCATGAAATCGGCAAACAGAAAAGGAACATTAAAGAAAGTATTGCATTATGTCGGCAGATACCGTGTTCACCTTGCGTTTTCAATTATTCTTGCCGCCGCAAGCGTTGCGTGCACCCTTTATATTCCCGTGCTTGCGGGCAGGGCGATTGATGAAATCATCGGAGCGGGCAGGGTCAATTTTGCCGGGCTGACACCCTATCTTTATACGATAGCGATTCTTGCGATTGCTTCTGCGGCGGCTCAATGGGTAATGAATACCCTCAACAACCGCATAACCTTCAGGGTTGTCAGAGATATCCGTAATGTGGCAATGGAGAAGATTCAGATTCTTCCGCTGAGCTATATCGATTCAAGGCCTGCGGGCGAAACGGTCAGCAGAATAATTGCCGACGCAGACCAGTTCGCCGACGGCCTGCTCATGGGCTTCACTCAGCTTTTCACGGGCGTTGTGACAATTCTCGGAACGCTCGGCTTTATGATAGCGATAAACTATAAAATTGCGCTTGTCGTTGTCGTTTTGACTCCGCTTTCGCTCTTTGCGGCAAGATTTATCGCAAAGCGAACCTATTCGATGTTCAAACAGCAGTCGCAGACAAGGGGCGAGCAGACGGCTTATATCGAAGAAACCGTCGGAGAGATGAAAACCGTTGCGGCTTTTTCGAGAGAAGAAAAATGTCTTGAAGAATTTGACGAAATAAACGAAAGATACGCAAAGCATTCTTTGAAAGCAATATTCTTTTCCTCAATCACGAATCCGACAACCCGTTTTGTCAACAGCGTTGTTTATGCCGTTGTTGCTCTGACGGGAGCGGTTGCCGCAATCGGCGGAGCAATAACCGTCGGCGGTCTTTCGTGCTTCCTGAGTTATGCGAATCAGTACACAAAGCCGTTCAACGAGATTTCGGGAGTTATCGCCGAGCTTCAGAATGCGCTTGCCTGCGCCGAGAGATTGTTTGAACTTGTCGAGCAGGAGCCGCAGAAGCCCGACGCACCCGATGCGGTTGAATTTTCGGATGTTGACGGAAATGTTACGCTCGAAAATGTTGAATTTTCTTACACCAAGGGCAAAGAACTGATAAAAGACCTAAATCTTTCGGTTAAGAGCGGCAGCAGGGTTGCGATAGTCGGCCCGACGGGCTGCGGAAAAACAACGCTTGTCAACCTGCTCATGCGCTTTTATGATGTTGACGGCGGAAAAATCAGCATTGACGGGGTTGACATCAATAACGCAACCCGCAGAAGCCTGCGCCGCAGCTACGGCATGGTTTTGCAGGATACATGGCTTAAAAACGGCACGGTCAGAGAAAATATCGCCATGGGCAGACCCGAAGCGAGCGACGAAGAAATCATCGCCGCCGCAAAGGCTTCTCATGCCCACAGCTTCATAAAGCGCTTGCCACAGGGATATGACACGGTTATATCCGACGAGGCATCAGGGCTTTCGCAGGGTCAGAAACAGCTTCTGTGCATAACGAGGGTTATGCTCTGCCTGCCGCCCATGCTGATTCTTGACGAAGCGACTTCATCAATCGACACGAGAACAGAAATCAAGATTCAGCAGGCGTTCTCAACAATGATGCAGGGCAGAACGAGCTTTATCGTTGCCCACAGGCTTTCAACGATAAAGAACGCCGATGTTATTCTTGTTATGAAAAACGGAAAAATCATCGAGCAGGGAAGCCACGATCAGCTTATGGCACAGGGCGGATTCTACAAAGAACTTTATGACAGCAGATTGGACGCTTGATGCAATATTAACGAGGCGCAGCCGTTTTGGCTGTGCCTTGTTGATTAAAATAACAAAAATAAAAAATACTGTTGACAAATCCGCTTTAGTATGGTAATGTAATAACACACTAAAAGCCGCTGAGCGGCTGAAAAGGAGTAAAAAAATTATGAAAAAGATTTTAGCATTGGTTCTTGCGGCTCTTATGATGCTTTCTCTTGCTGCCTGCGGCGGCAAAGACGGTGTTGATCCCACCTCGGCTACCGCAAACGGTGACACAACCGCAGCCGCCGACAGCGATCTCGCATATATCAAAGAAAAGGGTACGCTTATCGTCGGTATAACAGATTATGAACCCATGGATTACAAAGAAGCAGGCAGTGATGAATGGACAGGCTTTGATGCTGAGTTTGCTCGTGCAGTTGCAAAAGAGCTCGGCGTAACAGCTGAATTTATCGAAATCGATTGGGATAACAAAGTCTTTGAGCTTAACGCAAAGACCATCGACTGCGTATGGAACGGCATGACGATCACAGACGAAATGCTTGCCGCAGCATCGGTTTCAGATCCTTATGTCAAGAACGCACAGGTTGTTGTTATGGCAAAAGATAAGCTTGATTCATATGCAACGGTTGAAAGCCTTGCAGACCTTAAGTTTGCCGCAGAGGCAGGCTCGGCAGGTGCAAAAGAGCTTAAAAATGCAGGCCTCGAATACACGGAAGTTCTTACTCAGGCAGATGCTCTCAAGGAAGTCAAGAGCGGCGCTGTTGATGCTTGCGTTATCGATATCACAATGGCTAACGCAATGACAGGCGAAGGCACAAGCTATGCCGATCTCGGCTATTCACTTGAGCTTTCAACAGAAGAATACGGCATCGCATTCCGTCAGGGTTCAGATGTTACGGCGGCTGTTAATGAGATTATGGCTAAGTTTAAGGCTGACGGCACTCTCCAGGCTCTTGCTGACAAGTATGAGCTTACACTCGCTTAATTATTCGGTTTGATATTTTCGGCAGAGGGCGATGAACCCTCTGCCTTTTTGTGAAAGGTAACGGTAATTTATGTTTTGGGAAGTAACGCTTGACCTGCTGAAAGGCTTCGGCACAACGGTTGAGGTTTTTGCTCTGACCCTTCTCGGCGCTTTGCCCTTGGGTCTTATTATTTGTTTCGGCTCAATGAGCAGATTTGCTCCGCTTAAATGGCTGCTGAAAACATTTATATGGATCATCAGAGGTACGCCGCTGATGCTCCAGCTTATTGTTGTTTTTTACGGACCGGGTCTTATGGCTGCGTGGGCGCAAAAAATGCCCGAGCCCAATTTTATAATCAGCTTTATTGCTTCGTGGTCGGTTATGGATCGCTTTGTGGCGGTTATCATAGCCTTTGTAATTAACTATGCCTGTTACTTTTCTGAAATCTACAGAGGCGGTATCGAGGCAATCCCCAAGGGGCAGTATGAGGCTTGCCAGGTTCTCGGCATGAGCAAATCCCAGACTTTTTTCAGAGTTGTTCTTATGCAGGTTATAAAACATATCGTGCCCCCCATGAGCAACGAAATAATAACGCTTGTTAAGGATACCTCGCTCGCAAGAACGATTGCGGTTTATGAAATTATCTGGAGTGCACAGTCATTTGCAAAGTCCGACGGTCTTCTTTGGCCCATGTTTTACACTGCGGCTTTCTATCTTATCTTCAACGGCTTGCTTACCGTTGTTTTCGGCAAGATAGAGAAGAAGCTGAACTATTATCATAACTGACGGAGGTAAACTGAAATGGCAATACTTGAAGTCAGAAATTTGCATAAGAGCTTCGGCAGTAACAATGTTTTAAAGGGCATAGACTTTGACCTCGAGGCGGGCAAGGTGCTTTCGGTTATCGGTTCATCGGGCAGCGGAAAAACAACGCTTTTAAGATGCATAACCTCGCTTGAAACAGCCGATAAAGGGAAAATTACCGTTAACGGAAATGTTGTTTTCGACAGCGAAAACGAGCTTAAACTCAGCAAAAAAGAAATCCGCAAAAACCGCCTTGCCGTCGGGCTTGTTTTTCAGTCATTCAATCTTTTTCCGCAGTATACGGTGCTGAAAAATGTTACGCTTGCCTGCGAGCTTCGGGCAAAAAAGCGTGACGATTGGCGGCAGAATAAAAAGCAGATTCTTGAAGAAATCAACGAAAATGCTCTCAGCCTTTTGGCAAAGGTCGGGCTGTCGGACAAAACCGAAGCGTACCCCTGCGAGCTTTCGGGCGGTCAGCAGCAGAGAGTTTCAATCGCAAGAGCGCTTGCGATGAACCCCGACATTCTTTTCTTTGACGAGCCGACCTCGGCGCTTGACCCGGAACTTACGGGCGAAATCCTGAAAGTTATCAAGAGCCTTGCCGCAGAAAAAATGACTATGGTTATTGTCACTCACGAAATGGCGTTTGCAAGGGATGTATCGGACCATGTTATTTTCATGGACGGCGGCGTTATCGTTGAGCAGGGCAGCCCCGAGCAGGTCATCAACAATCCTCAGCAGGAGAGAACCAAGCTGTTCCTGAGCAGGTTCCAGGATAAATAATCAATTACACCTTGAATGTTTTCAGTTGTTTTTACGGAAAAACCGTGGCTTTAATCTTGGGCTCCTTAGTTAACTCCCTCCGTCTTTTGCTTCGCAAAATCCACCGTCTCGGCTCCCGCCTCGGTCGGTGCTTCTGAGCATACGCTCAGAGGTTGCCACCGGCAACCCGCACCCTCACGAGGGAGGCGAATCGCTGCCCGTAGGGCTGAGGATTGATAAGGTACGGATAAATTGATTTATTATGGATTTTCGGAACGCTGAGGACAGCGTTCCCTACGAGGGAATTGTACTGATATCGGGAGTTTTCAGTCGGCAACCGTAGGGGACGGGTCACCCGTCCCGAACAAAAAACCGTTTCAACGGATTAAAAGTTTGTTCGTTTTCAAGCGGGCGAACGCAGTTCGCCCCTACCGTGTTGCCGATGATTTCTGTCGTTTTTACGGAAAAACCGTGGATTTTTTTAGGCGCCCTCTTTGAGGGAGCTGTCGCCCGCAGGCGACTGAGGGAGTTAATCAGCTTTTGCGGAGCAACAAAAAACTTGATTTTTCCGTTTTTACTCCCTCCGTCACGGCTTAACGCCGTGCCACCGTCTCGGCTCCCGCCTCGGTCGGTGCTTCTGAGCTTACGCTCAGAGGTTGCCACCGGCAACCCGCACCCTCAAGAGGGAGGCAAATAAATCAATCAGCTTTTGCGGAGCAATTACAATCGGTCATAGGCGGAGCCTATCCTTAATTTGCGAAGCAAACTTCATTTTTGAAAATGCAAAAACTTCATGTGCCGCAGGCACACTTCATTATTCATTCTCGTTGTTTCGCTTTCCCGTCACATTCAGCTGTTCCGAAAATATTCAAATATAAATAATCAATTACACCTTGAATTGCTGTTGCTTTTCAGGGTGTTTTATATTATAATGAAAAGGATAAAATCATTCGGGAGGTGCGGCGGTTGAAAATATTGATAGCGTCGGATATTCACGGCTCGGCTCTTTATTGCCGCAGGCTGATTGAAGAATATGAAAAAGAAAAAGCGGACAGGCTCTTTCTGCTCGGCGATATCCTCTATCACGGGCCGAGAAACGATTTGCCCGATGAATATGCGCCGAAAAAGGTTATCGAAATGCTCAATGAGAAAAAAGATGAAATATTCTGCGTCAGGGGCAACTGCGACACAGAGGTTGACCAGATGGTGCTGAAATTCCCGATTCTTGCAGATTATGCGGTGCTTTCCGTCGGCGAGAGGCTCGTTTATGCCACCCACGGCCATGTTTTTAACGAAACAAATCTTCCGCCGCTGAAAAAGGGCGATATTCTTCTCAACGGCCATACCCATGTTCCGAAATGCACGGAGCATGAAAGCTTTGTTTATATGAATCCCGGCTCGGTTTCTATCCCCAAGGAGAACAGCGAAAGGGGATATATCATTCTCGAAAACGGCGTTTTCACATGGAAAAGTCTTGACGGCGAAACAATAATGACCTACAAGGCGTGACAACGGAGGAACATAAAATGGAAACAAGACAGACAAGAAAGCTCACGGCGGGAGTCAAGACCCTGCTGATTATTGCGGCTTCTTTTGCGTGCGGATTTATGAGTCTGACCGCTTTGGACGGCTGTTTCGGCTCGGTAATTTCACGCTTTGCGCTTTCCGTTATGCTGACATTGCTGATTTTTGCGTTTTACGGCAACCGAAAGAGCGTTACATATGAGCTAATCCCCGTTTCGGCAGGTTTGCTTTGCCTCGGCTCTCCCTTGCTCTTCGCCTTATTCGCAGGCTCTCTTTTTTCAAAAAAGCAATATAAAATCAGAAGCTATGTTTTGATTCTCTGCCTGAATTATGCGCTGACGGCGGGCTTGCTGCTTGCGGTCAAATATCTCTTGCCTCTTATCAGCTTAAAGGCTGCGGAATACGCAATGAATTTTGCTTATCTGAACGAAGCCTGCTTTGCGGCGGCATCGGTTCTGACCTATGCAATCTCCTCGGCGGCAATCTTCCGTGACGGAGCGGCGGCTCTGATATCCGCCGTGCTTTTTGTTGCATATGCGGGTCTGAGGGCGGCGGATATTGCCGTTTTCAGCCGATTTCCCGTTATTCCCGTTCCGAAATTTATCGTCGGCTTTCTTTTCGGCTTCATAACCCTGACGGTTCTTGCCTGCCTGCCCGCAAAAATATCGGCGGGAGAGGGCAGATTTGAATATGCGGAGCCGTTCAGAAGAAAGGGTTTTCACGCATTTTACAGCACGGTTTTCACCCTGTTTATACCCCTCGTTCTGAGCGTTCTGCTCCTTGTTGCAAGTACGCTCAAAAGGTTTGCAGACGGAAAAATCTTTCCGCAAAAAGCCCCGTGGATTTTCTGTGCGGTAACGGCGGTTATCTGCGTAATCGGCATTGCGGTCTGCGCCGCAGTCAGCAGGAAGAACATTATTTCAAGAGGTCTGCCCGTTCCCGCCGCAATGAGGGCGGAGGATTTTTGCATGAAAGCCGCACCCTTGTATTTTGCCGTTACGGGCGTTATTTCGTTTGTTACCGGCAGAGCGGTTTTTGCCAATATTCCTTTTGATAAATTAAAAAGCCTCTCATCATTAACCGAAATGATAAGAGGCGGAGCTTTGACCGAAGCCGCCGTAACGGCTTTAAGCTTCGTTTTGTTTTTCGTATTTTATTTTGCGGCAAGGGGAAAGGCGGTCAGGAGAAAATAACCTCTCTGATTTCGGCCGCAGAGTGAGCGATATGGTCTGCTCCGGCTTTTCTCAGCTCATCTTCACTGCCGTAGCCGTAGGTTACGCCAACGCTCTCAACTCCCGCAACCCTTGCGCCGTTTATGTCAAAATGGCGGTCACCGACCATCAGCATACGGCTTTTCTCAACTCCGAGAATCTCCGAAGCATTGTTGATTAGGTGGGATTTATCCTGCGGAGCGGCGTCGCTCTTCGGGGCAGAAACAAGGTCGATAATTCCGTCCATTTTAAGAAATGAAACGATTTTGAGGATGAATTTTTCGGGCTTTGAGCTTGCAATGCAAACCTTGATGCCGTTTTCTTTCAGCTCCTTAATGAGCGGTTCGATTCCGGGGTAAAGCTCAAACTGATAAATACCGCTTCTTGAATAAAGCTCACGGTATTTGCGAACCGCAAGCTCGCATTGCTCGTCCGACATGCCGAGTTCCCGCTTGAACGAGTCAAAAATAGGCGGGCCGATGAAGCTGCGAAGCTGTTTTTCGCTCAGGGGATTAAATCCGAGGGCGGCAACCGCAAACCTGACGGAATTGAAAATACCGACTCCCGTGTCGGCAATCGTGCCGTCAAAGTCAAAAAGAACCGCATCAAATTTGTTTGGCATAAAAAATCACTCCGAATCGGAAAATCTTCAATATATTTTAACATAAACACGGCACTCAATCAACATTATTTTCATTTACAAGCCCGAAAATTTGTGATATACTATCAGTTAATATTTGTATTATGCCCGATTTTAATAAAAATCTCCGAAAGGAAAGTTTAATATGGAATATAAGTTTGCACAGGGCGTTGCATCGCTCAAGCCCTCGGTTATCAGAGAAATCCTCAAAAGCTCAGGCAACACCATTCCGCTTGCCGCAGGCAACCCCGCTCCCGACGCTTTCCCCGTTGACGATATCAAAAGAATCGTCGGCGAGGTTCTTGAAAATGAGCCGATTCTTGCTTTGCAGTACGGAATCAGCGAGGGCTACGGCCCTCTTGTTAAAAAGCTCACCGAGCTTGCAAAGACCCGCTACGGCGTCGGCACGGATGCCGACGGTCTGATTGTTGTCAGCGGCGCTCAGCAGGTTATGAGCCTGACGAGCCAATGCTTCATCAACAGCGGCGACTGCGTTCTCTGCGAGGAGCCGTCGTTCATCGGCGCTCTCAACTGCTTCAGAAGCTACGGCGCAAGGCTTGTCGGCGTTCCCGTTGACAGCGACGGAATCCGCATTGACGCTCTTGAAGAAAAGCTGAAAACCGAAAAGAATGTCAAATTCATTTATACAATCCCCAATTTCCAGAATCCGTCGGGCGTTACCATGTCGCTCGAAAAGAGAAAGGCCGTCTATGATCTTGCGGTCAAATACGGCGTTATGGTGCTTGAGGATAACCCCTACGGCGACCTGAGAGTTGCGGGCGAGGATGTTCCCGCAATCAAGAGCTTTGACGAGGCGGGAGCGGTCATTTATTCCGGCTCGTTCTCAAAAATCGTCGCTCCCGGCATAAGAGTCGGCTTCGTTCTTGCTCCTGCCGAGGTTATCGCAAAGCTGACCGTTGCCAAGCAGACTCAGGATGTTCACACCCCGCTCATTTCTCAGCTCATCGTTTATAAATGGCTGACCGAATGTGATTTTGAGGGTCATATCAACAAAATCAGAGAGATTTACAGCCGAAAGCTCGATTTGCTCTGCGGCTGTGTTGATAAGGAACTCGGCGATTTCCTTACATATAACAGACCCGAGGGCGGACTTTTCGTCTGGGCAAAGCTCAATGACGGCATCGATATGCTCGATTTCTGCCGCAAGGCGAGTGCGGCGGGCGTTTCGGTTGTTCCCGGCAACGCATTTCTTGCCGATACCGAAGAAAAATGCCAATATATCCGCATGAACTTCTCAACTCCCACCGATGAAGATATCGTCAAGGGCGTTAAGATTCTCGGAGAGGTTGCCCGTTCGCTTTAATCACACAAAGTTAGGATGAATATTATGGAAAATAACAATACAGAGCGCAAGCCGATAGTGCTCAGCGCAATTCAGCCGACCTCGATTCCGACTCTCGGCAACTACCTCGGAGCGCTCAAAAACTGGAAAATGATGTGTGAGGATTACGACTGCCTTTATGCGGTTGCGGATCTTCACGCTCTGACGGTTCACCCCGAGCCGGCAAAGCTCCGCCAGCAGATCCTCGAAATGTATGCAATTCTGCTTTCAATCGGTCTTGACCCCGAAAAGAATGTCGTTTTCATTCAGAGCCAGGTTCCCGCCCATGCGGAGCTTGCGTGGATTCTTGACTGCTACACGCAGTTCGGCGAGGCTTCAAGAATGACCCAGTTCAAGGAAAAGTCGCAGAAGCATGCCGACAATGTCAATGTCGGTCTGTTCGCTTATCCCGTGCTTATGGCGGCGGATATCCTGCTTTATCAGGCGAATTTCGTTCCCGTCGGAGCGGATCAGAAACAGCATCTTGAAATTGCAAGAGATATTGCCGTCAGGTTCAACAGCCTGAGAGGCAACACCTTCACCCTGCCCGAGCCGTTCATCGGCAAGGTCGGCGCAAGGGTTATGAGCCTTCAGGATCCCACTCAGAAAATGTCAAAGAGCGACCCGAACCCCAAGGCTTCAATTTCTCTGCTTGACCCGCCCGAAGCGATTCTCAAAAAGTTCAAATCCGCAGTTACCGACAGCGAGGCGGTTGTCCGCTATGCCGACGGCAAGGACGGAATCAACAACCTCATGGCGATTTACTCCTGCTGCACGGGGCTTGATTATGCCGCAATCGAAAAGGAATTTGACGGAAAAGGCTACGGCGATTTCAAGGTTAAGGTCGCCGAAGCGGTTATTGAAGAGCTCAGACCCGTTCAGGAAAATTACAAACGCCTGATGGCGGATAAGCAGTATCTGCTTGACACAGCCGCCGCAGGAGCCGAGAAAGCGGGCAGAATTGCCGCCCGCACTCTGACCAAAGCCAAGAAAAAAGTGGGTCTTTTGCTCGGTTAACCGCCGAAATTCCGATTATTTTTGTTGAATACGACAAAAATGCATAAATATTCAGAAAACACTTGATTTTTTGAATATTTGATGTATAATCAATGCATAAACAAACGACAGAACGGAGAAATCATAATGAAAGAAATCAAAAAAGTTGTTCTTGCCTATTCCGGCGGACTTGACACTTCAATAATTATCCCCTGGCTTAAAGAAAACTACAATAACTGCGAGGTTATCGCCGTTTCGGGCGATGTCGGCCAGGGAACCGAGCTTGACGGCCTTGAAGAAAAGGCAATCAAAACCGGCGCTTCAAAGCTTTATATCGAAAATCTTCAGGATGAATTTGTCAGCGACTATATTTTCCCGACCCTTAAAGCGGGTGCGGTTTATGAGAAGGATTATCTTCTCGGCACTTCATTTGCAAGACCGATTATCGCAAAGAGAATCGTTGAGATTGCAAAGGCAGAGGGCGCAGACGCTATCTGCCACGGCTGCACCGGCAAGGGCAACGATCAGGTCAGATTTGAGCTTGCAATCAAGGCTTTCGCTCCCGAAATGCAGATAATCGCTCCCTGGAGAATCTGGGATCTCAAATCGAGAGAAGAAGAAATCGAATACGCAGAGGCTCACAACATTCCTCTTAAAATCAACCGTGAAACCAACTATTCAAAGGATAAGAACCTCTGGCATCTTTCCCATGAGGGACTTGACCTTGAAGACCCCGCAAACGAGCCGCAGTATAATAAGCCCGGTTTCCTCGAGATGGGCGTTTCTCCCGAAATGGCTCCCGATGAACCGACTTATGTAACAATTCATTTTGAAAAGGGCGTTCCCACCGCCGTTAACGGCAAGGAGATGGGCGGCGTTGAGCTTATCAAATACCTCAACGAAGTCGGCGGCAAAAACGGCATCGGTCTTTGCGACCTTGTTGAAAACCGTCTTGTCGGCATGAAGTCAAGGGGCGTTTATGAGAATCCCGCAGGCTCAATTCTTTTCAGAGCGCATGAGGTTCTTGAAACAATCACTCTTGACAGAGACACTCAGCATTATAAAGAGCTTGTTGCTCACCGTTTTGCAGAGCTTGTTTATTTCGGTCAGTGGTACACTCCGCTCAGAGAGGCTCTCTCGGCATTCGTTGACAGCACTCAGCAGACGGTTACGGGCGATGTTAAGCTCAAGCTTTATAAGGGCAACATCATCAACGCCGGCGTAACCTCACCCTACACCCTTTACAGCGAGGACTTTGCAACCTTTGATGCCGATGATGTTTATGACCAGAAGGATTCCGCAGGCTTCATCAATCTGTTCGGCCTGCCCATCAAGGTCAGAGCAATCCTTGAAGCTGAGAGAAACGCAAATAAATAAAAAATTCAAGAGCCGTCAGCTTGGCGGCTCTTTTTCGACTATCTATCTGTATTATTTGGAGGACTGATTTATGAAGCTTTGGGCGGGTCGCTTTTCAAAGGAAGCGGACAAAAAGACCAACGATTTCAATTCATCAATAGCAACCGATTCGAGAATGTATGCCTGCGATATTGAGGGCAGTATCGCCCATGTCACAATGCTTGCGGCTCAGGGAATAATCTCCGCAGAGGACGGTGCGGCAATCGCCGCAGAGCTTGCAAAAATCAAGGATGAAATAGCGAGCGGCGCTCTTGCAATCGACCCCAACGCCGAGGATATCCACACCTTCGTTGAGCAGACCCTGACCGAAAGAATAGGCGACGCAGGCAAGCGACTCCACACGGGCAGAAGCAGAAACGACCAGGTTGCCCTTGATATCCGCCTTTATCTCAGAGAGGAATGTAACAAAACTCTTGAACTGCTCGGTCAGCTTGTTGACGCTCTCACCGCAAAGGGCGATGAATATGCCGACGCAATCATGCCCGGCTACACCCATTTGCAGAGGGCACAGCCGATAACTTTCAAGGCTCATCTGACCGCCTACACGGAAATGCTCAGCCGTGACATCAGCCGCATTGAGGACGCACAAAAGCGCATGAATTCCTCACCGCTCGGCAGCGGCGCTCTTGCGGGCACGACTTATCCCATCGACAGAGCCATGACCGCAAGCCTGCTCGGCTTCGATTCGTTCACCAAAAGCACGCTTGACGGCGTTGCGGACAGAGATTTCTGCATCGAGCTTGCAAGCGCACTTTCGCTCGTCATGGTTCATCTTTCAAGGCTCTGCGAGGAAATTATCCTCTGGTGTTCATGGGAATTCAAATTTGTTGAGCTTGACGACGCTTTTTCAACGGGTTCAAGCATAATGCCGCAAAAGAAAAATCCCGACATTGCGGAGCTTGTCAGAGGCAAGAGCGGCAGAGTTTTCGGCGACCTTATGACCCTGCTGACGGTTATGAAAGGGCTTCCGCTTGCCTATAACAAGGACATGCAGGAGGATAAGGACGCAATATTTGATGCGTTCGACACCGTCAAAATCTGCCTTGTGACCCTTGTTCCGATGATTTCAACCATGAAAGCCCTGCCCGAGAACATGAGAAAGGCGGCGGCGGGCGGCTTCATCAACGCCACCGACTGCGCCGACTATCTTGTTTCAAAGGGACTGCCGTTCAGAGACGCCTACAAAGCGACGGGCGAGCTTGTTGCCCTTTGCATCAGAGAGGGCAAAACGCTCGAAACCCTCACCCTCGACGAATATAAACAGGTCTGCGACCTCTTTGACAGCGGCGTTTACGAAGCAATCAAGCTCGAAAACTGCGTCAAGCGCAGAGGAATGTAAATATAATGAAGAAATGAAGTGTGCCTGCGGCACATGAAGTTTTTGCATTCGCAAAAATGAAGTTTGCTCCGCAAATCAAGGATAGGCTACGCCTATGACCGATTTTTTAAATGAAGAATGAAGCGTGCCTGCGGCACATGAAGTTTTTGCATTCGCAAAAATGAAGTTTGCTCCGCAAATCAAGGATAGGCTCCGCCTATGACCGATTGTAATTGCTCCGCAAAAGCTTATTGATTTATTTTTCTCCCTCGAGAGGGTGCCCAAAAATAAAGCCACAGTTTTTTCCGTGAAAACAGCAGAAATCATCGTCAACACGGTAGGGGCGAACTGTGTTCGCCCGTTTTTCGCAAAAATGAAGTTTGCTTCGCAAATTAAGGATAGGCTCCGCCTATGACCGATTGTAATTGCTCCGCAAGCATTTAATTTTCGGCAACTTGCGTATTATCTGTTGAATTGATTAATCCGTTAACTTATCAATCCTCAGCCCTCCGGGCAGCTCCTTTGGCAAAGGAGCTGGTGCATAGCGCCTGAGGATTGGTAATCAAATCAGCACATTTGCTTTTGGTTCACGGTAGGGCGGGGGCTTGCTCCCGCCGTTTATCATTTATGCATAATTATTGATATATATGGTTTTTCGTAGGGAACGCCGTCCTCGGCGTTCCGTTGGAATTTGAAGTGTTTTAACGGGCAACCGCAAGGGTTGTCCCTACGATTGCTTTTCAATTTGTAGCGGACGATGCCCACATCGTCCATTCGCAATAAGAAAAATTATTCGCCCTTGGCGAATTGGTTCGTCGGGACGCCGAACCCTACTGATTTATCGTGAACTTGTTCGTTTTCAGGCGGGAGAACGCAGTTCTCCCCTACGGTGTTGCAGATATTTGCAGTTTTTCGTTGGCAACTGCTTTTCGCTTTTTTGAGTGAAAAGTGAAGATGTAAAAGGTAATAGGTTCAAGGTAGGGCGGGGGCTTGCTCCCGCCGTTTATCATTTATGCAAACTTGTTGATATATATGGTTTTTCGGTAGGGAACGCTGTCCTCGGCGTTCCGTTGGAATTTGAAGCGTTTTAACGGACAACCGCAAGGGTTGTCCCTACGATTGCTTTTCAATTTGTAGCGGACGATGCCCA
>JBJEQD010000146.1:0-21786 GCA_051881575.1 Acutalibacteraceae bacterium
CACTTTCCTTTGTGTCCACTTTTACTATACAACTTTCACCTTTTACTTCTTCACTATTCACTCAAAAATCAGCTTTTGCAGAGCAATTAAAATTGGTCATAGGCGGAGCCTATCATTAATTTGCGAAGCAAGCTTCATTTTTGCGACAGCAAAAACTTCATGTGCCGCAGGCACACTTCATTTCTTCATTTTATAAGGGCCGCCCCTACCGTGTTGCCGATGATTTCTGCGGCGTTCCATGCGAGGAAATTCCGTTGAAGTCCGTTTCCCGCACAAAGAAAAAGCCGAGGCTTTTTGAGCCTCGGATTTTTCTCGTATAAAACGGGGGGGACAAAAGATGGTAGTGGTCAAATTATTTGGAAGCCTGTTTGGAATACTTTTTGAGATAAATAACTCTCATAAGCAGAGCCTCAACAGGGTTGATTGCCTTTGCCTTGCCGAAAACCTTGGTTGTCAGCAGAGTAAGGCAGCTTTTGCTCATAATCATATCGACCGCCTGAGCGTCGCCCTCAACGGAGCCGCAGCAAAGTGCGCCTTTGTCCTTAATCAGGACGGCATTTTTGCCCTTGATGGCCTTAGCGCATTTCTCGGGCGATGCAACCTTGATTCTGGTTCCGCAGATTTGAGCAAAATCATCAAGCAGAGGCTTCATAGTCTTATTGAGCCTTGAAACGGCAACAACCTCGCTTGAAGTGTTGTGAATTATATAGTTGAAAGAGGGGCAGGCAAGATAAATATCTCTGTGAGCCTTTGCGATGTCATCAAGAGTATTTTCAGCCGCTCCGCTGTTGAGATCCATTGAAACCTCGGAGCCGTCAGCCTTATTTTTAAAGACTATTTCTCCGCTGTCTCTATCGCACTTACTATTATACAGCAATGCTTCATCAATTTCAACAGTTTTTTTAGAATTTGTGAGCTTATCGGCAATTTCTGAACAGAATCCGTCAAGGTTGTCTGACTTTATTCCGAGTTTGCTTTTCGCAGATTCAAGAATATAATCCGTGGACACCTTTTCGAGCGAATTTGCAACCTGAAACGCCTCTTCGCTGTCTTTGCCGAAGCAAAGAGCACCGTGGTGAGCCATGATAACGGCCTTTGACGGGCTGAGTCTGAGAGCCTTTGTTACGCCCTTTTTCAGCTTCTTCGTGCCGGGCAGGCCGTAAGAGCCGAGAAAGATTTTGCTGCCTATAAGCTTTTCTGCTTCGCCCGTAACCTTTTCGATTCCGTTTGAAAGCGCACTTATTGCGGAAGCAACCTTCTGATGGGTGTGAATAACAAAGTTCGCTTCGGGATATTCCTTATAAACCTCAGCGTGAATGCCTTTCTCCGAGGAGGGCTTGACATTGCCGCCCCACTCAAGAGTGTTGATTGCAACCTCAACGATATCGTCGGGAGTCAGGCCGATATAAGGCTTGCCGCTCGGAGTGATAACAAAGGTTTTGTCGTCAACACGGCAGCTGACATTGCCCCATGTTCTTGCGATAAGCCCTGTCTCAACCAATCTTTCGCCGGCTTCGATAACCAGCTTTTTTGCAGTTAAAACATCCATATTCATCAACCCTTAATCTTATTTCTCAAGGCAGACAACATGGTCGAATACTCTGTCAAATGCGGCGAGAGCCTCGTCGATCATTTCGGGAGTATAAGCTGCGCTCGTGTAGAGACGGCTGCCTGCAAGAGTTACAAGGCCTTCTGCCATGTAAGCTGCGCCCATGTGGGTCATTTCTTTCTTTCTTGCCGAGGTCTCGTTGAGAACCTTGGGAATGCCCCACGGCTTGCTCCAATTGATTGAGAAGTGCATTGTGCCGACGGTTTCAAGATGGCAGATTGAGCCCTGGTTGAACGCAACGAAGGGAAGGTTGTGCTTCTTGATGAGCTCCTGAAGACCTGCGGTGATTCTGTCGCCCATCTGAGCTGCCTTGTAGCAAGCGTCTGCTTTTTCCATTTCTTCAAGCATTGTGTAGCCTGCAACGCAGCTGAGCGGGTTAGCGGTCATTGTGCCACCGCAGAAAGCTTTCTTAATCTTCTTGCCGGTGTCGTCAAGACCTGCGCCGAGATACTTCATGTATTCTCTCTTGCCGCCGAGTCCGCCTGCTCCGGGGTATCCGCCTGCGATAACCTTGCCGAATACGGTCAGGTCGGGCGAAACGCCGAAGTAGCCCTGTGCGCCGTGCATGCTGACACGGAAAGCGGTAACAACCTCATCGAAGATGAGAAGTGCGCCGTACTTGCGGCAAAGGGTCTCAACGCCCTTGCAGAAATTCTTGTCAACGGGTCTTGTGCCGCTCTCGGGGCCGACGGGTTCAAGCATAACAGCCGCTGTGCCGCCCTTGAGCTTGTTTGCACGAAGCTTTCTCTCAAGGTCGTTAAGGTCGCCGGGGAAGAACTCCTCGGTATCCTTGAAGCAGAAATGAGGAACACCTGTTGCCTGAGTCCACTTTGAGCCGGGAACACGGATGCCGTAGCCGAGCTGATCGCTCCAGCCGTGGTATGCGCCGCCCATTTTAAGAATCTTCTTTTTGCCTGTTGCAAGGCGGGCAACACGGATAGCGGTCATGCAGGCCTCTGTGCCCGAGCCGAGCATACGGAACATGTCAACATTGGGGATAAGGTCGGCAATCTTCTTGCCGAGTTTATACTCATATTCATGGAAAAGTCCTGTTGAAGGTCCGCAGGTGTTGAGAAGCTCAATAACCTTTTCACGGACTGCAGGGGGATTGCTGCCCAGAACGGTGGGGCCGCCTGCCTGAAGGAAGTCAAAATATCTGTTACCGTCGATATCGTAAAGATATGCGCCCTCAGCCTTTGTGAAAACAAGGGGGAACGGATAGTTGAAAGCAAGGTTATGCTGAACTCCGCCGGGGATAACCTGCTTAGCTTCTTCAATCATTACCTTTGACTTTGCACACTTCTTGTTAAAATAGTTCTCCTCATAGTCTTTGAGAGCCTCGGGGCTGATTGAATACATGGGCTTTTTGATAAGCTCATCAAGCTGCTTTGTGACCGCCTGAGCGTCGGGGTAAGTAATAATTCCGTGGTTTGACATTTTGTATTCCTCCTTAACATTATTATATATAAAATTATTAATAACCTAAGCTGTTAAAGAATATTATAACATGGCTTTTTTGATTATTCAATAGTTCAATTTCCGACAAATTAATTAATTTGTCCTATTCCAAGCCGAGCTTTTTTGCCATTTCGGAAGTTTTAAGCTCCAAGAGCTTTGAAACGCCCTTTTCCTGCATGGTTACGCCGTAGAGCATATCCGCTTCGTCCATGGTGCCCCGTCTGTGGGTGATAAGTATGAACTGCGTTCTGTCGGTCATGCTTCTGACATATGAAGCATATCGGCTGACATTGATATCGTCAAGAGCCGCCTCAACCTCGTCAAAAATGCAGAACGGTGCAGGGTTGACCTTTTGAATTGCAAACAGCAGTGCAATGGCGGCAAGTCCTTTTTCTCCGCCCGAAAGCAGGTCGATATTCTGAACATTCTTTCCGGGCGGCTGAACCCTGATGTTGATGTTACATTCAAGCACATCCTGCGGGTCGTCAAGCACAAGCTCAGCCCGTCCGCCGTCAAACAAATCCTTGAAGGTTTCGCCGAAATTGTTGTTGATTCGTCTGAACTGCTCTCTGAATCTCTCAGCCATTTTGCCTGTCAGCTCTTCGATAAGCTTTGTCAGCTCCTCTTTGGATTTCTCGATGTCGCCTATCTGACCGCTCATGTATTCGTATCTGCCGGAGACCTCTTTGTATTCTTCGATTGCTCCGACATTGACGCTGCCCAAAGCTCTGATTTTATTTTTAATCTCTTGCAGCGAACGCTGAGCCTTTGATATATCATCAAGGACGATATTCATTTCGGCAGCCTCTCTGAGAGTCAGCTGATACTCGTCATAGAGTTTGTTTTGCGCCGTTTCAAGCTCTTTCTGCATTGAATCACGGCGTTCCTCAAGCCTTGCAAGCTCTCCGCCGAGCTTTTCTCTCTCGGCAGTCATTTCACGCTCTTTAAGGCGCAGGGAAGTGCTTTGAGCCTCGCCCTGAGTTCGCTTTTCGATAAGACTTTCTATCTGATTTTCGGTTTTAACGGCGTTTTCACGCAGATAAACCGCCTTATCCTCAAGAGCCTTGATGTTGGCAAGGATTTCTTCGTTCTGCTGCTTTATCTGCTCGATTTCTTCATTGAGTTTGTCGGCTCTGCGGTTAAAATTCTCTCTGCGCTCGATACAGCCTGCTATTGTTTCGTTATTTGCTTCGATATCCTTATGCAGGGCAACGATTTCAAGGTTCAGACCGTTCTGAATTCCCGATGATTCTTCACGGAGCCTGTCGATTGATTCACGCTCCGCATTCAGCTCGCTGAGCATTTCTCCGAGCCTGTCGCTTTTCGCCGTTACTTCGTCAATTTCCGCCTGAGCCTTTTCTTCCTCGGCAAGGGACTCGGTGATTCTCGCCTTTGCCCTCTCTTTTTCTTCTTCAAGCTCGCCGATATGACCCTTTGCCGCCGAATATCTGTCTTTGACAAGATTCAGCGCACTTTCGGCTCTGATTATGTCCTCCTGCGACTTCATAAGCTCGGCTTCGCTCGCTTCAAGCTCCGCTCTGACCTGAGCCAGCTCCTCGGAAAGAGTCTTGAAGCTCTCGTTTCTTTCGGAATACTGCTTTTCAAGAGCGGCAACCTTTTCACGCAGGCTTTCAATCTCGGTTGTTCTGCTCAGGAATCCCGCTCCCGAGCCTCTTGAACCGCCCGTCATTGAGCCGCCGGCGTTGAGCACCTGACCGTCAAGGGTGACTATCTTGAAGCGGTAGGAATATTTTTTCGCCATGGCAATGCCGTTGTCGATATTATCAACAACCGCAGTTCTGCCGAGCAGAGAGCCGATGATTTCGCCGTATTTCGGGTCAAATTCAAGGAGTCTGTCCGCCATGTCAACAAAGCCCTCGCAGTTTTCAAGCCCCTTTTCGGTGAACGGTCTTGATTTTACCGAGGTCAGCGGCAGAAAGGTTGCTCTGCCCGCTCTGTTTTCTTTTAAGAAATTAATTGCCCTTTTGGCGGTGTTTTCATCGTCGGTAACGATATTCTGAATCGCCGCACCGAGAGCGGTTTCAACCGCAACCGCATATTCGGCAGGGGCGGAAATGAGCTGAGAAAGCGTTCCGTGAACGCCCCTTATTGCCCCTCTTTTGGCTTCTTTTATGACCTTCTGAACGCTGCCTGCGTAACCGTCAAGGTTCTTTTCAAGGTCGTCAAGCATCTTGATTCTTGCGTTTTTCTGATATATGTCAAGATTTATTGCTTCAAGCTCTTTGCGAAGCTTTTCTTCTTTTCCGCTTCTTGATTCGATTATCATGCGGTAGCCGTCAAGCGAATTTTCAAACTCCGCCGCCTCGGTTTTAAGGCGGTTAAGCTCCTTTTCGGCTTCGGCTTTTTCCTTTTCAAGAGCGTCGATAACTCCGCCTCTTGATTCGATAACCTCGTCGATATTTTCTATTCTTGCACTAAGCTCCCTGCGGGCGGATTCCGTGGTTGATTTTTCAACCCTCAAATCCGCAAGTCTGAGAGCCAAAGCCGTTAATTCATCGCTGATTTCACGGGATTTTTCGGAATTTTCGCTGTTCTGACCGAGTAGCTCGTTAAGTCGCTGAAGCTCCTCGGCAAGAGCCTGCTTTTTCTGAGCGATAACGGCTTCTTTTTCGGCAATATCTTTCTGCGCCTGCTCGATTTGAGCATCGGTCTCGGCAACTGAGCTTGCGCTCTCGCCCATGTCGCCGCTGATTCTCTCTATCGTCTGCTCGTTATGCTCGATTGTGTTCTTTTCAACGGCAATCTGACCGCCGATAACCGCCGCTTCCTCCTCGCCCTCGGAAACGCTGCGGCGCAGGCGTTCGATTTCAAGTGTAATTTCCTGACCCTCTTTTATCGCCTTTTCAATCTGCGCTTCAAGCTCTGAAAGCTCATTTTCCGTTTTCTCATACTGAGCGGAGGCAAGCGAAAGCTTGTGCTCCTGCTCACGCAGACCGTTTTTGGATTTTTCTATTGTATGAAGCCACAGACCGATTTCAAGAGTTTTCTTTTCCTCGGCAAGGGCTATGAATTTTGTCGCTTTTTCGCTCTGAGTTTTGAGCGGACCGATTCTTGATTCAAGCTCTGCAAGGATATCTCTGAGCCTGACAAGATTCTCCTCCGCCTGGTCAAGCCTGCGGTTTGCATCTGCCCGTCTGTAGCGGAAATGCGAAATTCCCGCCGCTTCCTCAAGCATATCTCTGCGCTGAGTTGAACGGGCGGAAACCAAATCGGCAATTCTGCCCTGACCGACCATGGAATAGCCGTCTCTGCCGAGACCCGTATCCATGAAAAGCTCGTGGATATCTCTCAGACGGCAGACCTCGCCGTTGATTTTATATTCGCTCTCGCCCGAGCGGTAGTAACGGCGGGTTACGGCAACCTCGTCCTTGTCGCAGTCGTTGAGCCCTCTGTCGGTGTTGTCAAGGCGCAGAGTGACCTCGGCATAGCCGAGAGCCTTTCTGCTGCTCGTGCCGCCGAAAATAACATCCTCCATTTTTGCGCCTCGGAGCGTCTTTGTTGACTGCTCGCCGAGAACCCAGCGCACGGCGTCGGAAATATTGCTCTTGCCCGAGCCGTTAGGCCCGACAACGGCGGTAATTCCTCTGCCGAACTCAAGCGTAGTTTTGTCGGGAAATGACTTGAATCCCTGCATTTCAAGCGATTTTAATATCATTCTCTTACCAAACCTTTATGTATTCGTTTCAATCAGAACCTCGTATTTTTCAACGCCCTCTTTGCCCTTGACCGTGCACATGAAGCCGTTTTCACGAAGCTTTGTCAGATTTTGTTTTTTCTGCCCCGTCATCTTTGAAATTTCTTTAGGAGCAACAAACAATGTGTATACGCCCGCACCGTGCTTTTTAAGCCCGTCAAGAGCGTTGTTATAATAAATCCTGCCCTCACAAAGCTCTCTGAGCGCAGGATGATATGCTCCGCCTTCATAATTTTCTTCAACCGAGCCGCCCGAATGGAGACCGACTCTGATTACCTTTATCCCTGCGTTTTCAAACATCGGAATAAGCCTTGCACACAGCTCAACGGTTTCTTCGATTCCTTTCGGAACAAATTCACCGCCGTGCATAAGCTCGGCAAGCTTTGTGCCTTTTATAACCACCGTCGGATAAATTCTGACCGTTGCGGGTCTCAGCTCAATAATCTTTTCGGCGGTTTCAATGCTGTCGTCATCGGTTGAGCCGTAAAGCCCCGTCATCATCTGAAGCCCGAGCTCAAAGCCGTATTCATGCAGAAGCCCGCAGGCATCGCAGACCTGCTTTGCCGAGTGACCCCTTTCGTTGAGGGCAAGAACCCTGTCATCAAGGCTCTGTGCGCCGAGTTCAACGGCTGTTACTCCGTATTTTTTCAGAATTTCGCAGATTTCACGGCTTATGCCGTCGGGTCTTGTTGAAATTCTGATGCCCTTGAAAATTCCTTTTTCAACATATTCATATGCGGCTTGCAGAAGTGAGAGCATGTATTCTCGCTCAACCATCGTGAAACTTCCGCCGAAAAAGGCGATTTCGCCGCCTGCGGCTTCACTTTCGTCAAGCGTTTCAATTGCGGTCCGAGCCGCCTTGTGAACATCTTCGGCGGTCAAATCCCCTCCGCTTCCCGAAATGCTCCGCTGATTGCAGAACGAGCACATGTGCGGGCATCCCTTATGGACAACGAAAAGAGCTATGTTTATATGTTTCATTTTTTGATTCCCATGAGCGCAAGGGCTTCTCTTGCGGCCTCCTGCTCGGCATTTTTCTTGCTTTTGCCGACTCCTCTGCCGAGAACATTGCTGTTAAGATGAACCTCAACCTTAAAGGTTCTGTTATGCGGAGGGCCGCTCGCCTCGGTTACAACATAATCTACATTTTCTTCACGGTTCTGCTGAATGACCTCCTGAAGAAGCGTTTTGTAGTCAACCGCTTTTTCAAGCTTATCATGCCTCGGAATGAAGCGCAGAACGATTTTTTCGGCTTCTTCCAGACCTCCGTCAAGGAAAACGGCGGCAAGCACCGCTTCAAAAGCGTCCGCAAGAATCGACGGTCTTTCTCTGCCGCCCATTCTTGTTTCGCCGTTGCCGAGTCTCAGCTCTTCGCCGATGCCGAGCTCCGTTGCATACTGGCAGAGCGCATTTTCACAGACCTTGGCGGATCTGTGCTTGGTCAGCTCGCCCTCGGGATAATCATAATTCTGAAAAAAGTATTTTGCGGTAACAAAGCCGAGAATTGAATCTCCGAGAAATTCAAGCCTCTCGTTACATTCCGTCGTGCCTTTTTTCTCGTTGGCGTATGACGAATGTGTCAGCGCCGTTTCAAGCAAAGAAATATCCTTGAATTTATAACCGAGATTCTTTTGAAGTCCGGCATATTTTTCTCCCATTTTCTTTTTACCTCTCACGAATCCCTTTCAATTCTTTCGGCAAGCTCCGAAACGGTGATGTCGCTGCCGATTTCCTCGCTGAATTCAATACCGAACTCATTTTCAAGCTCCGAGGCAAGCTCCTGAATTTCAATCTCATCGCTGACAAGCTCGTTAAGAACGGTTTCGCCGTTTATCTGGCTTTCGTCGCAGCCAAGCTCCTCACAAATAAATTCTATTAATCTTTCAAGCATGACAAAAAATTCCTCCGTTGCAAGGGTAGGGTTCGGATTATCGCCCTTACCCTAAGTGAATTTGTTTGTTCAAGGCGCCGAGTCCTCTTTCGGCAAGCGCCTCGTATCTCAGCTTTTTATCTCTGATTTTTTCATCAAGCGGCGGCAAAAGCCCGAAGCTTGCGCCCATTGGCTGAAAGTTGCTTACGCTCCCGTCGCTGATATATCGGGCAAGAGCACCCGTCATGGTAAGCTCCGAGGGAACGAAAATTTCTCCCCCGAGAACTCTGTTTGCGGCGTTTATTCCCGCAAGTATTCCCGAAGCCGCCGACTCCATGTAGCCCTCAACTCCGGTTATCTGACCTGCAAAATACAGACCGTCTTTTTTTCTGAATCCGAAATCCGCACCCAAAAGGCGGGGCGAATCGATGAAAGTGTTCCTGTGCATAACTCCGTAGCGGACAAATTCGGCGTTTTCAAGAGCGGGAATCATTGAAAAAACTCTTTTTTGCTCGGGAAATTTCAGATTTGTCTGAAATCCGACAAGGTTATACATCGTGCCGGCTCTGTTTTCCTTGCGAAGCTGCAAATTTGCCCAAGGTCTGTGACCCGTTCTCGGGTCAACAAGCCCCGCAGGCTTCATCGGGCCGAAGCGGATGGTATCGTGACCCCTCGAAGCCATAACCTCAATGGGCATACAGCCCTCATAAACGCCCTTGCGCCTGTCAAACTCATGGGTTTCGGCGCATTCGGCGGTCACAAGCGCCTGATAGAACGCTTCATATTCTTCCTTGTTCATCGGGCAGTTGATATAGTCGTCGGGTTCTCCCCTGTCATATCTCGACTGCATGAACGCCTTTTCAAGATTAATGCTCTCCGCCGTGACAATCGGTGCGGCGGCGTCAAAGAAGCTGAGGTTCCCGCCGCAAAGCTCTTTGATTTTCTCGGAAAGAGCGGGGGATGCAAGCGGCCCTGCGGCAATGATTACAATGCCGCCCGGAATCTCGGTTATTTCTTCTCTGATGAGCGTTATTTCTTTTTTCGAAAGTATTTTTTCGGTAACAAGAGCGGAGAATCTGTCTCTGTCAACCGCAAGCGCACCGCCTGCGGGAACGGCTGTCGCCTTGGCACATTCAACGCAGAGAGAGCCGAGCAACTCCATTTCGGCTTTCAGCATTCCTGCCGCACAGCCGAGCCTCATTGCCTTGAACGAGTTTGAGCAGACAAGCTCGGCAAGACCGCTGCTTGAATGGGCGGGTGAAAACCTGACGGGCTTCATTTCGTAAAGCTCAACGGGAATCCCACGGTTTGCAAGCTGCCATGCGGCTTCAACTCCCGCAAAGCCTCCGCCGATTATTTTAACTGTTTCCATCGTTCTTTTTCTTTCCCGAAACGGATTTTGAATAGCCGCAGTCCTTTGTCATGCAGACAAGCTTGCCGCCTTTTTTCTTAAAGAGAGTTTTGCCGCATTCGGGGCAGTTCTCTCCCGCCGGGGGATCCCAGCTCATAAAGTTGCATTTAGGCCAATTGCCGCAGCCGTAGAAAACATGACCCTTTTTGGATTTTCTCTCTATTATTTCTCCGCCGCATTCGGGGCATTTTGCACCCGTGTTAACAATAAGCGGCTTTGCGTTTTTACATTCCGGATAGCCCGGGCAGGCAAGGAATCTGCCGTATCTGCCGGTTTTAATGACCATCATTCTGCCGCACTTCTCGCACGGAATATCCGTTGTGTCCTCCTCAAGCTGAATCTTGACATCCTTCATCTCGACCTTGGCTTTTTCAAGCGTTTTTTCAAAGTCGCCGTAGAACTCGTCAAGCATTCTGACATAGTCCTCTTCGCCGCTTCCTATGCGGTCAAGATTCGTCTCCATCTGAGCGGTGAACTTGGTGTTGACGATTTTGGGGAATTTGTCTTTGAGCAGACCCGTTGTCGCCATGCCGAGCTCCGTCGGAACAAGCTGTTTCGCCTTGCGCTGAACATAGCCTCTCTTGATTATCGTTGAAAGAATGGCGGCGTATGTGCTCGGTCTGCCGACTCCGTTTTCTTCAAGCTCCTTGATAAGCGAAGCTTCGGTGTAACGGGCGGGCGGCTGAGTGAAATGCTGATTCGGGTTAAGCTCACGGAGCTTGAATTTTTCACCCGCCTTGATTTCGGGCAGAACGCCCTTTCCCTCGTCCTCCTCGGGAAGCTCATAGAGCTTTGTGAAGCCGTCAAATTTGACGGAATAGCCTGCGGCGGTGAAAATGCAGAACGAATCCGGATTTTCCGCTTTGGATGCGATTATTTCAGCCTTAACGGTGTTCTGAACACAGCTTGCCATAAGGCTTGCGATAAAGCGCTTCCAGATGAGGCTGTAGAGCTTATACTGGTCTGAGGTAAGGCTGCTCTTGACTGCCTCGGGAGTGAGCGACGGCGAAGTCGGTCTGATAGCCTCATGGCCGTCCTGAGCATTGGCTCTTGATTTATAATATACGGGCTTTTCGGGCAAATATTCGCTGCCGAACGCTTTTGTTATATAATCCGATGCGGCGGCTCTTGCTTCCTCTGAAATACGGAGAGAATCGGTTCTCATGTAGGTGATAAGACCCGTCATGCCCGTACCCTTGAGGTTAACGCCCTCGTAAAGCTCCTGAGCGGTTTTCATTGTTCTTTCAGCCTGGAAGCCGAGCTTTCTCGACGCCTCCTGCTGAAGCGTTGAGGTGATGAACGGAGGAGCGGGATTCTTTTTTCTCGTTCCTTTTTTAACGGATTTAACTTCATACTCCGCTCCGTCAAGGCGGGCAAGATATTCTTTTGCCTGAGCCTCGTTGGTGATCTTAACCTTGCCTTTTTCGTCGGAATAGAGGGCGGCGTTAAGAATTCTGCGCTGTGCCGTTGCAAGCTTTGCTTCGATTATCCAATATTCCTCGGGCTTGAAGGCGTTTATTTCTTCCTCACGGTCAACAATAAGTCTGACCGCAACGCTCTGAACTCTGCCCGCAGAAAGACCTCTCCTGATCTTCTGAGAAACAAAGGGGCTGAGCCTGTAGCCGACAAGGCGGTCAAGCACACGGCGAGCCTGCTGGGCGTTGACAAGGTCAAGGTTAACCTTCTTGGGGTTCGCCATGCCGTTTGCAATGCCCGTTTTGGTTATTTCGTTGAATGTTACACGGTTCGGTTTATTGAGGTCAAGGCCGAGAACCGTTGCAAGATGCCATGATATCGCCTCTCCCTCACGGTCGGGGTCGGCGGCGAGATAAACGGCGTCGCTTGCTTCAACCTTTTCTTTAAGCTCCTTAACGAGCTTTTCTTTGCCTTTGATAAGCGCATATTTCGGCGCAAAATTGTTTTTGACATCAACGCTGAGCTTTGCCGCAGGCAAATCTCTGATATGTCCCTTTGATGCAACAACATCGTAGCCCTTGCCCAGATACTTCTGAATTGTGTTCGCCTTTGCCGGTGACTCAACAATAACAAGTTTTGACATTAATCTATCTCCCGTTTTTTATTAATCGTTCAGAATATAATTTTTGCCGTCGGTCTGTTTTATCAGATCCGCCATTTCAAGCTGCATGAGCGCCGAAATGACCTTTGAGAGCGGCAAACCGCTTTCTGCGCATATTTCGTCGGGGTGAAGCGGTTCATCCCCGAAAAGATTATAGACCGCCCGTGCGTTCGGGTCAAGCCCTGTTTTTATTTCTTTTTTTACTGTTTTGTAAACTTTTTCCGTTTCGACTTTTTTCTCGGTTTTTATCGGAGAACGGTCGATGGCGGAAAGCTCCAGCCTGTCGGGATACATTGCCGCATACGGCGTCAGAATATCCTCGGCGCAGGAAACGGATTTTGCTCCGTCTCTTATCAGATTGTTAGCCCCCGAATAAGCCGTTGTCAGCACGCTGCCGGGAATCGCAAAAACCTCTCTGCCCTGCTCGGCGGCACATCTTGCCGTTATCAGCGAGCCGCTTTTAACTCCCGCTTCAACAACGAGAACTCCGTGGCTCAGCCCGGAAATAATTCGGTTTCTTATCGGGAAAGTCACTCTTGAAGCCTGACTCAGCGGCGGAAATTCACTGATTACCGCTCCGTTTTCTCTGATACTGCGGCGCATGGCTTCGTTTGACATCAGATAATTCACTCCGAGGCCGCAGCCCATAACGCAGACGGTTTTTCCTCCCGCTTCAATCGCTCCCTCATGGGCGGAGCTGTCAATCCCGAGCGCACCTCCGCTGACCACAACCGCCCCTGCCGCAGCAAGGTCGCCGCTTATCCTGCGGGCTATTACGGTGCTTTCGTGGCATGGCTTGCGTGTTCCGACAACTCCGATTATAACCTTCCCTTTAAGGCAGTCAAGGCTTCCGTCAACATAGAGCACAAGTGGCATATCGGAAAGCTTGCGAAGCCCTGCGGGATAATCGGAATCCTCGGGGGTTACAACGCTCCAACCGTTCTTTTTGCAGACCTCAACGGCGGTTTCTGCGTCGGAAAGCTTCAGCGCTTCAAGCTTTTCAATCTGCCTGCGTGTGAAAACGCCCGAAATAATTCTGTCGGCTGTTTCCTCCTCAAAAAGCTTTGACGGGTCGGGATAGGCGGACAGTATCTCGTCAACCTTAGCCCCTGCGCCCAAAGCCAAAGACAGCCATACCCAATACTTGGTGTTTCCGTTCATCTTTTCAGCTCCCATGCAAGTATGGCGGCAGCGGCGGCGGCATTGAAAGACTCCGCTCTGCCGTTCATCGGAATAACGACCTGCATTTTGCATTTTTCGATTACCTGCTCGGAAAGACCCGAGCCCTCGTTGCCGACGCAACAAATCACTCCGCCGTCCATGCTGACTTTTCGGATATCGACCGCCGTGCTTCTCGGAACGGAGGCAAGGGTCAGCATACCCATTGAATTTGCTTTTTCAATCAGCCCGTCAAGAGCGGGAGCGGAAATTATGTTGAGCCTGAGCGACGAGCCCATGGCGGCTCTGAGAGCCTTGGGATTATAGATATCACAGCCCCCGCCGACTATCAGCCCGTCAAGCCCGAGAGCCTCGGCGCTTCGGCATATCGCTCCGAGGTTGGCAGGGTCCTGCAAATTCTCAAGCGCAAGATATTTGCCGTTCGGGTCAAGGCTCCCGCCGCCGTCATGCCGTCTTTCGGCGCAGATGCAGAAAACTCCCTGCGATTTTTCGGTTCCCGCAAGCTTTTGGGAAACCTCTGCGCTTATCTCATAGCATATGCCGCAGCTTTTGACGATGTTATCAACATAATCGGCGTATTTCCAAAGTGCCTTGCCCGTAAAAAACGCCTGCCTTATCTCAATGCCCGTTAATGCGGCGTCGGAGCAAAGCCGTGCGCCCTCGAGAAAGAATTCCCCCGCCTCTTTTCGCAGTGAAGCGCTTTCTCCAAGACGGACGGCATATTTAATTTTATCGTTCGTTCGGGAGGTTATCTTTTCCATTCCGATTACCTTTTATTTGATACCTTTATATAGTGATATTTTTGCCGGATTTCAAAGCCGAAAAAGAAAATAAGAAATAATCAGAGATGTAACATAGTAATATGCCACATCTCTGACTAACTTTAACTCTTTAATCAGTTAAGAGCCGCCTTAGCTTTTTCGGTAAGAGCGGTGAATGCTGCGGGGTCTGCAACGGCGATCTCTGCAAGCATCTTTCTGTTAAGGGTGATGTCTGCTTTCTTGAGGCCGTTGATGAAGGTTGAATAGTTCATTCCGTTCATCTTGCATGCAGCGGAAATACGGGTGATCCAGAGGCGTCTGAAGTCACGCTTCTTCTGCTTTCTGCCGATATATGCATAGTTGCCGCTCTTCATGACAGCCTGCTTGGCGGTCTTGAAAAGTCTGCTCTTTGAGCCGTAGTAGCCCTTTGCGAGCTTGAGTACCTTATTTCTTCTCTTGCGAGTCATTATAGCGCCTTTAATACGAGCCATTTTTTATATCCTCCGTTAATCTGATAGTTGTTTGCAAATCCTGTATTATTTATAAGGAACAAGACGCTTGATCTGCTTGCAGTTGGTAACATCGGCAACAGCGGTCTTGCGAAGATTTCTCTTGCGCTTTGTGCTCTTCTTATTAAGAATGTGTGACTTATAAGCATGTGCACGGATGGGCTTGCCGCCCTTTGAGATCTTGAAGCGCTTTTTTGCGCCGCTGTGAGTTTTAATCTTAGGCATAGTTATTTCCTCCTTGGTAATATAAGACTGTATTATTTTGTGCCTTTCGGAGCCAGGAACATCAGCATCTGCCTGCCTTCAAGCTTTGCGGGTTTTTCAACGACGGCGCAATCCTCACAGGCCTCCGCCGCACGCTTCATGGTTGTTAAGCCGAGCTCGGGATGAGCCATTTCACGGCCTCTGAAGCGAATGGAAACCTTGACTTTGTTGCCTGCCGCAATAAACTTACGGGCATGGTTGATTTTTGTTTCAAAATCATGCGTATCGATATTAAGAGAAAGTCTGATTTCTTTAATCTCAATTGTTTTCTGGTTTTTCCTTGCTTCTTTCTCTTTTTTTGCCTTTTCAAATCGGAACTTGCCGTAGTCCATTATTTTGCAAACGGGAGGCTTAGCCATGGGCGCAATTTTAACAAGGTCAAGATTTCTTGATTCTGCAATCTTGAGAGCCTCGTCTGCGGACATGATGCCGAGCTGCTCGCCGCTGTCGGAAATAACTCTGATTTCACGGTCACGGATTTCCTCATTGATTTGCTGTTCTTTGCTGCTGATGTTGAAGCACCTCCAAAAAATAAATTAAAAGCGAGGGCAGGAATATCCTGACCTCGCTGAAATCAACGCTTTTATCGGGCATACGCCCGCCTTAAAAAAGAAGCTATTGACCGACTCAGGACTTCCCCCGGAAGGTGAGAGCAAACCTGCTCTGCTTTATTGTGCAAGTTATTTTATAACATATCCCCCGAAATGTCAAGGGTTTTTTGAAAATTTTTATCAATCCGTTTTTTTACCCAATCCTATTAAAGAACACCGCTCCTGCGGAAATCGCAAGGCCGATGCCGAGGAATGCGGCGGCGGTCAGTCCGTTGAATACCGCTCCGAGCGAGGTGCAGTAAAGCGCAAGGCTGAGAACAAAGCCGAGTGCGCTCAGAACTATCTGAACTATCTCGCCAAGGCGCATTTTTGAGCTGATAAAGCAGGAATTTGCAACCGCTTTAAGCATTGAATAAGCCGTTCCGTCGTGAACAATCCTTGCGGGCAGTCTGTCGCAAACTGCGTCTCTCCTGCGTTTAAACAGCTTGCCTGCAACGGCGGAAAGAACCTTGAAATTCTCCTGCGGCATGCCGAAGCTCTTTGAAATAAGCTCCTCGGTAACATTAACATCGTTCGTGCGGACGAGAACCTGAATTCCGCTGCTTTCAAGCTTTTTGAAATAGGGCATCAGATTCATGTCAACCGCATAGCTGACAACGAAAAGAGCGGCAATTTTGCCCGCAACGGCAAGATACATAACCTTTCTGCCGCTGTGTGAATATCTTTCTTCAAGAGTTTTTTCGGGGACTTCAATATTATGATGTATAAGCAGGTTGCGGTTGCCCAGAAGCACCTTCTGACCGTGGATTCTCGCCGCAATGCCGAGTTTATCTTCATAGACAAGCTCTTTGACGGGCGGGAGAAGATCCTGTCTGCCGTCAACAACCTGTTCAAAGCTCTCTCTGAGCGGACCGCCCGATTTGATAACGAGTGCCGCCGCATAAAGCAGAACATCGTCGATTCTGATATTTTTGAAATCCTTCATTCCGTGCATGGTGCAGCGTGAACGGTCAAAAATATCCGCCGAATCCATAACAACGGCGTTTGCCGAAGCCGTTTTTTCGGCTGCGTCGAGGCTCGCAATCATTGTTCCCTCAATATTCAGCCCTTTGTTGACCGCTCTGACGGCAAAGGCAGGGATAAACGAGGAGAACACGGGCGAACAGACGCAGAATGTGCCTGCAAAGGCGGAAAGCGCAGCCATAACGCTCTTTTCAATGATTCCCGCCGCTATGGCGGCAATTGCAGAGGCGATGCCTGCCGCAATAAGGAGCGATTTGATAAGCTTGGGATTATCGTGATCCGCACTTGAATTTTTGATAAAATCCGAGGGGAAAGCAAGCTTTGAGGAATAAACAAGCTCTGCGTTGCCCATCATAAGACCTCTGCCGAGCTCAAAAATCTCGGATTCGTTCTCAAAAGGATGAACGGCATACATGTTGTGCTCGTATTTATAAGCGCAGACCTCGAAGTTTCCGAGAATGCGCTGAGCGTCAATTTTATCGGTAATCTTGCCAATCAGAACTCCCGTTACTGCCGCCGCAGAGAAAACGGCCGTTGCATTGCCGTTTCCGCCGACTACCGCCGCAAGAGTGTTCTGAGCAAGAGCAACAACTATCGAAAGGCTGACAGCCGAGCCGCCGTTGATTCTGTTTTTGAAAAGTCCCGTGATTCCGTCAACGAATTTAACATTGTCGATTGCGGCGGCGGCAATGAGCAGAACCGCATTGATAACGCACATTACTGTTGAGCCGGAAACAAACGCCGTTGTTTCAATCGACAGCTTGTCGGCAAGAATGGGAATGAGATTAAAAACTATAATCAGAAATTCAACAATTCCGACCGCAACAAGCGCAACGGTCGCCTTTTTGCTCTTTTCGCCGAGCATCGTATGAACCGAGGAGCGCTCCGCAGGCGATGAATATTCATTCGCAACGGGTCTTTCGTTCTCGATTTCCTGCTCATGCTGTTTTTCTTTTTTCCTTGTCTTTTTCTCCTGCTTTGCCCTGTCCTCGGGCGGAGCTTCAAAATCGCCCTGAAATTCTTCGTCAAGGTCAAGAGCGTCAACAAGCTTGAAATTCTTCGCTTTCTGCTTGCGCTTCTCCCAGAGCTGCTCCTCAACATCGTTTTCGTAAGCCTGGTCGGGAACTTCCTCCTCGGGCTCATCTTCAAAGCCCGTGAGAACAATCTGACCCTCAACATCAGCCCCTGCGGGAGAGGCTTTCTTTTCAGAGCCGCCGACAGGCTCCATGATTCGTGTTTTCTCCTGCTCCAGCTCTTTGGCGGTCTCTGCCGCAATGACTTTCGGCATTGCTTCAAGACCGTTTTCGCCGTCGGAGTCGGATTTTTTAACGACAATGCCCGGAGTTTCAACAATTCCGCCGTCATTGACCGGCTCGATTTCGGCGGTGTTTTCAAGCTTCAGAGTTTCAAAGAAACGGGTTCTGTAATCGGTTTCTTTTATATGTTCCTCTTTCGGCGGTTCGCTCTGTTTTTTCGCAAAGAACTCCGCCGCCGCAGTTTCTTCATCAAAGAAATTATTTAGTTTTGCAGGCTCTTTCTTGGGAGCGGCAGGCTTTTCGGGCTCCTGCCATGCAAATCTCAGCGACGAGGGCTCGGGGATATCCTCGGGAACAATGACCGTTTCAAGCTCGAACATTGACTCATCAAAGTCCTCCTGAGACGGGTCAAAGAACGATTCCTGACCCTCAACCTCGGCGTCGGAGGACGATGAAGAAATATCCTGCATTTCTTCTTTAGGCTCCGACTGCTTTGCCATGGGCTTGACCGTGAACATTCCCGTGTCAAATTCACGGCTGAGTATTCTTTCAAAATCCTCGGCGGGAGTCAGCGGTTTTGTTGATTTCGGAACATACTCCTCGCCGTTTTCCTCGGCAATCAGCCTGTCAATATCGTCAAGCGACCATGTTTTTGAAGGCTCCGAGGTCTCCTGTTCAGTATTCTGCTTTGATTTTTTAACTTCTGCAAGAATTTCGTCTATTTCTCTGTCGGAATTTTTGTTTATATTTTCGTTCAAAGCATTCACCTACCTATGTTTAGCAATTTCATACATTAAAATTCCCGCCGCAACCGAGGCATTGAGAGAATTAACGCTGCCTTTCATCGGGAGCGACACGATAAAGTCGCATTTTTCTTTCACGAGACGGCTGATTCCCCTGCCCTCGGAGCCAATGACAAGAGCGACCGAGCCTGAATAATCCTGCTCGTCCCAGCGCTTGCCGTCCATATCCGCTCCGTAAATCCAGAAGCCTTTTTTCTTCAGCTCATCAATTGTTGACGGCAGATTGGATACCCTCGCAACGGGAACATATTCAACCGCTCCCGCCGAGGTTTTGCCGACCGCATAGGTCAGCGCAACTCCACGCCTTTTGGGGATTATGATTCCGTGAGCTCCGCAGGCGTCGGCGGTTCTGATGATTGCGCCGAGATTGTGCGGATCTTCAATTTCATCGCAGATTATCACAAAGGGAGCTTCGTTTTTGCTTTTTGCTTTTTCGAGAATATCCTCAACCGTGGAATATTCATGCACCGCCGCCCATGCGGCAACTCCCTGGTGATTTTCCCCTGAGCAAAGCTTGTCAAGCTTTCTGCTGTCGGTCTCCTTGACGACAATGCCTCTTTCACGGCATTGAGCAATGATTTTGCCGACCGAACCGCCGATTTCGCCCTTTGCGACAAGCAGACTGTCAATCGCCCTGCCGCTTTTGAGTGCCTCGGCAACGGCGTTTCTGCCGATTATCAATCCCTGCCGGGGCTCGTTCTGTGTTTCCATAAAATCAAGCTCACTTCCGTTTAAAGTTACGGCATTGCCGCATATTTGATTTATTATATCATAAAATGCAGAAAACATACAGTATATTTTTAATATTTACAAAAAAATATTCAACTTTTTTGCAAATCGGAGCTAATAATTGACATGTTTTTCCAATTATTCCGTGTAAAATATAATCGGTTGCCATTTTCTCCCAATAAGATGAAAGGATTTTGAAAACATGGAGCATTCAAGCACGGTTCAAAGCAGAGATTTTTCGGATATAATCTGGGATAAAGGAATTAAGATTTTAACCTGTGCGCTGTATTTCGTTGCAAGCTTCATTCTGTCGGGTGCGGGTCTGCTGTCGCTGAAAGCTCCGCTTTGCGTCGGGCTTGCGGCGGCTTGCACGGGGGCTGAGCTTGCTTTTGTGTCTGCGGGCGGGGTTGCGGGAGCTATCCTGCGCCTGAGCGGAGCGGACATGATAAATGCGGTTATTCCGCTTGCGGGAACGGCGGGGGTCGTGCTGATTCTTGAACATCTCGGCATAAAGAAAAAGCGCAGAATGATACTTTCGGTCTGCGTTTTCGCTTTCTGCCTTGCAAGCTCGGTTGCGGTCATGTTTTCGGAAGCTCCGACTCTTAACGGCTTCATTCTTGCGGTCTGTTCAAGCCTGCTCTGCGCTTCGTCGGTCACTTTCTATTCGGGAACGGCAGAAGTCATTGAAAAAAGGCGCAACCCTTATCTGCTCGACAATCACAGCCTTGTCTGCATCATTGCAAGCCTCTGTTCTCTCCTGCTCGGAGCGTCCGAGCTGAGCATAATGGGCTTCAGACCTGCAAGATTTTTCGGCTGTTTTGTCATTATAACCGCCGCCTATCTTTTCAGCCGTTCGGGCGGAAGCATTGCGGGAATTGCAATCGGATGCAGCATTGCCGTTTCGGGGACAAGCGTTGCGCTGAGCATCTGCTACAGCCTTTGCGGCATGATTTCGGGGATTTTTTCAAAATTCGGTCAGATAGCCTGTGCGCTTGCCTTTTCTCTGACCGCAGGAGCGGCGGCTCTGATTGACGGGTCAAGGGAGGGAATCTCGGTTTTTGCCGAAGCTGCGGCGGCGGCTTTCATTTTTGCGGCAATTCCGGGCAGGCATCTTGCGGTTATCCGCAGTAATATTCTTAATCCGAAAATGAAAAGAATTGAATCCGAATTCTGCTCCGCAGGCACACGCCTGCTTGAAGCTTCAAAGGCAATCGGCTCGGTTTCAGAGTGCGTTGCCTCGGTCTCAAAAGGCATTGAAGCGCTCTCCCCGGCAAACGATACGATAATCTGCATGAGGGTCAGGGAAACAATTTGCTCGGGCTGTCCTTTGAAGGATTCACTTTGCCCGGAACAGGGCGAATTTTCACATATTCTTGAAAAACTTAGCGGCGGAGAGCGAATCACGGCAGAGGATTTTTCGGTCAATTTCAATTCAAAATGCCCGAGTGTTCCGAAAATTGCGGAATGTTTTAATCGGGTTTATGCGAGCCGAAGCGCCGTGAGCGCCTTGCAGGCAAATTCCGCAAGGAACAGAGAGCTTGCCTGCGGTCAGTTCGATTGGATGTCCTCTCTGCTCAGCGAACTGTCGGAGGAGCTCGGCAACGGAGCGCAGACGCTTTTCGGAAAAGAAAAAAGTGCCCTGAGGGTGCTTTCGGAGCAGGGTTTTAATGTTTTATCGGTAAGCTGCATTCAGCCTCTTTCGGGTGCGCTTCGGCTCAGCTGCATCGTTGAGGATATCCCTCCGTCAACGAGCCTTTCTCAGCTGACCGCCGCCGTTTCCGCAGAGCTTGAAGTTCAGCTTCTTCCGCCGAAAATCAGGGAACACAAAGACGGCAAGGAGCTTTTGTTCCTCAGGAAAGAGCTGTTCAAAATAAGGCTCGGCTCTGCGGCGGCAAGCTGCGGAAATCAGCGGCTCTGCGGCGATTATTTTGAATGCTTCCAGACGGAGTCAAAGTCATATATCATTCTCAGCGACGGCATGGGCACGGGCGGCAGGGCGGCAATCGATTCAACCATGACGGTTGAGCTTTTCTCACGGCTTATCAGAGCGGGGCTGAGCCTTGACACCGCCCTGAGCATTACAAATTCTGCCCTTTCGGTCAAATCCGAGGACGAGTCTCTCTCGACCCTTGATGTTGCCGAAATCGACCTTTTTGACGGCAGTACGGTTATTCTCAAAGCGGGAGCCGCTCCGTCTTTTTACACGGCGTCGGGCAAGGTCAAAACGGTTGAAATATCTTCAACTCCGCTCGGAATTCTCAGCAAAGTCAGCTTCAGCCGATACAGCCTGAAGCTCCACGGCGGCGACACGCTCGTTATGGTCAGCGACGGTGTCCTCGGCGGCGGAAGCGGCTGGATAAAGGACGAAATTAAGGCTTTCGGCGGCTCGGCTCATGCGTCGGAATTTTCGGAAAGCGTTCTCGACATTGCACGCCGGAAGTGCGGCGAAAAATTTGACGATATGACGGTCATTACCGCCGTTGCAGAAGAGGCTTGAATCGGTGCGGATAGGCTCTGCCTATGACCGATTGTAATTGCTCCGCAAAATGTTACCTTAACGGGTAGGGCGGG
>JBJEQD010000147.1:0-21565 GCA_051881575.1 Acutalibacteraceae bacterium
AATGCAAGCAACACGCAATTTCCACGGTCATTATTATCTGGATTCCGACAAGCTTGAAAACTATCTTGAATTTCAGCATGATTCAATGGAATATTATTATGAAGCCTATCTTAAAGGCTTGGGCGCAACCGCAGGAATGGCAAAGGTTATCTGCAAGATTCCCGGCGGTCAGAAGCTTATGGGCGGCATAATGGGAATGATGTTCAATAAGCTTGCCGACAGCGAGCACGGAACAGCCCATTTCATCAAGGACAATGTAGAAGACCATATTGAAGCTTATTGGGGAAGCCGAAAGGCATGGGAGAGCCTGCCCGATAACTATAACGATTTCAAGCATTTCACCGATTGGGACAAGGTCGTTCTGCTTGACCACGGTTATGACGAATCAAAGCCCGAGACGGAGCTTTGCCTTGATGACATGAAAAAAGCCGCCGAGTTCAGAGGCGGAGAATGTCTTTCTTCAGAAATGGCAAAGGGCGATTGGTCAACTCAGCTTGAATTCAAATGCGCTTTCGGCCACACCTTTAAGGCAAGCCCGAGACTTGTTCTCGATGGCGGCCATTGGTGCGACGAGTGCGAGAGAAAGAGCTGGAACTACGGCAACAGAGCGAAGGTCGATCCGTTCTTTGCCCAGGTCTGGAATCCGCTCCATGAGCCTGACGAGCTTCGTGAATATCCCAAAACGGTTTCCGAGCTTGATGTTAAGTAATTAATCTAAAATGAGAAAAGACAGCGGCAAAAGTCGCTGTCTTTTTAAATCATGCGATTATTGAGTCAAGCACCTTGCCGATATCGGCGTTGATGCAGAACGATTGATTCATTATTTCGGTCGGGTAAAAGCTTTCTCCGAGATTTACGCAGAAATAAACTGCGTTTGAGTTTTGAGCGGTCATTTGCCAAAACGGATATTTTATGATTACAGGCGTATTCATTCCGACGCCAAGCTCCAAGAACAAAATATGCGAGTTTTCATGGCGACGGATAAAATCTTTATAACGGTTTGCTGCTTCATACCAACCGTTATCCTCAACAAATGAGTTGTCACAGCGCAGATTCATAGTCATCGGTGCGCCGCATAAAGGGCATTTCGGAATTAGATTTGTCGGGATTTTCATGCCTTTTTGCTTCTCCGTCATTTCCCTGACGGTTTTTTCATTATCATAAGTTTTATTGTGACAAGGCTTTGAGCATTGCCATAAGCCGTAATCTCCCTGAGTATAAAACAGTCTGTTTTTATCGAAGCCCGCCTTTTGAAATTGGTGGTCAACATTTGTTGTAATCACAAAATAATCTTTGCTTTTTACAAGAAAAAGCAGGTCGCTGTAAGGCTTGCCGACGGGGCAATCATATCTGTTAACAAGAATATGTCTCGACCACCATGCCCAATATTCCTCCAAGGTGTCAAACGGATAAAACCCGCCCGAATACATGTCGGTAATGCCGTATTTCCGATGAAAGTCCGAAAAATACTTTTCAAATCTTTCACCGCCGTAATCAAATCCCGATGAAGCGGAAAGACCCGCTCCTGCTCCAATTACAATGGCGTCAGCCGTGTTTATTTCATTTTTCAGCTTTTTTATATTATCCGAGAAGCTCCCGGTATATTTCGTAGTCAGAATTTTTGAAAACATTGAATATCACCTTGATTTTGCTGTTTGTCTGTTCTTTATAGTCTTTAACCGTTTTTATTGCAATCCGGGCGGCTCTTTTGTTCGGGAAATGAAATTCGCCCGTGGAAATACAGCAGAAAGCAATGCTTCCGATATGGTTTTGCTCTGCGAGCTCCAAGCATGAACGGTAGCAGGATGACAGCAGTTTATCGTCCTTTTCCGTAACTCTGCCGCTGACAATCGGACCGACTGTGTGAAGCACATATTTGCACGGCAGATTGTATGCAGGAGTAATTTTTGCCTTTCCCGTTTCTTCCGTGTGCCCCTGATTCTTCATTATTTCTGCACATTTCAAGCGAAGCTGTATTCCCGCAAAGGTATGAATAGCATTGTCAATGCAACCGTGGCAGGGGCAAAAACAGCCGAGCATTTGCGAGTTTGCGGCGTTGACAATCGCATCACAGCGAAGCGTTGTGATGTCGCCCTGCCATAAATAAATATCCTGCTCAATTGATTGCAAATCATCAAGCTTTGTGATACCTTTCAGCCTTGTTTCTTCACGGAGATATTCGTCCTGCGCGGCAATGAAATCGTCGCTGACGGGCAACGGCATACGGATATTGAACAGAGAGCGCAGAAGACTTATTTGCTCTTTTTCGCTTGTCGGAATTTTAACTTTTTCATTCTCAGGCAACTCTTTCAGAAGCTCGGTAATTAAATATATTCTTCTCTCGGCTTGAGTCATGGCTTTATCCTCTTCTTATAACTGCATTATGTGGGCAGACTGTCAGACAGTTTCCGCAATGCAGACAATTCTTTTGAATAATTATAGCAGGAATTGCCGAGAAATCAATACAGCCCTGCGGGCAAACCGCTTCGCAAGCTTTACAGCCGACGCAGTTGTTGCCGATTTCATATCCGCAATTTGTTTTCTGTCCGTTCCCGAATGCAAAGGAAGCCCGCTCAATGGGCTTTTTGGAAAGGTCAAACCATTCGCCGTTTCCCTCATAAATACGAAATACGGTCAGAGCCTTGCGTGATTCTTCCGTCGGATAGATTTCTTTCATATAGCTGTTTTTCTCAAACAGTCTGTCAAGCGGTTCGGTGCCTATTTCTTCCGCCTTTCCTCTGACGGAAACGGCAACGCAGGATAATGTGTCGTTGCCTTTCATTCCGGTTAAGGCAACATATCCGTTATGCTTTAATCGGTTATAAAAATTTTTGCCCTTTGCCGTTAAGAAATACAGTCCGTTTTCGTCATAGTCCATAATATCAATGGCACAGGTTATCGGTAGACCGCAATTATCCGTTGTTGCAGCAATAACTGTATGAATCTCATCTTTAATATATTTCAAATAGTTCATAACAACCTCGAATACAAGCAGGACAGGGCTGCCAACGATGACAGCCCTGTTCGGAAACACTTATTCAGCTACAACGCTTATGCGCTTTTGAATATTGTTACCGTCTATCGCTTCGTCAATCATTGCAATTGCATAATCCGCATAGCTGATAACACTCTCACCTTTGGAGTTAAGTGTCAATTCTTCTCCTCCGAGAATATACTTTCCTGTTCGTTCTCCGTCCGCTCTGAAATCTCCTGCAGGGCTTATAAAAGTCCACTTAACATCATTTCTCTGACGAAGCTCATCTAGTGCTTTTCCCTGAGCCTTTGCAAGAGGTAAAAACTGCGGAGGAAAATCTGCTCCGTCAGATACAACAGCGGTGTGCTCCGGATTGACATAGAGACTTCCTGCTCCGCCGACAACAAGCAGACGGATATTAGTTCCTGAAAGAATGTCACACAGATGCTTCAAAGAAGTGCTGTGCTGTGGAAGAACATCTTCAGTCCAAGCACCAAAGGCGTCCACAACAACATCAAAACCTTTTAAGTCTGAGTAAGTCAAATCGAATAAATCTTTTTTCAGAACATTATGAGCCACAGTCTGATTTTCCTCACGCACTACTGCGGTAACATCAAGACCCCTGTTTACAGCTTCATTAACAATGAGCTTACCTGCTTTTCCGTTTGCACAAATTACGGCGATTTTCACTTTGAGTTCCTCCTTGTTTTCAGTTCGGTCATTGCCGACCTGTTTTTGAAAATATTCATTTGGGATAGCTCCTTTTGGATTAATGCTGAGAGCTTCGGAGCGGCCGTCTCCTCAGCTCTTGTCTGAATTATACCCGATTAAGTTTCCGATGTAAAGTAAGCACTTTTTTGTGCTGTAGTTACCGAAAAGAAACAATTGCGTATTTTCAAGCGTTTACAGCAAAAAAATTTTTGAATTTTGCCGATTGTCAGCTCAAAATGTTGATTTCAAATACGGATATATGGTATAATAAACATGTTAGATTCTATCGGGAGGAATATGACATGAGAGAACAGAAAATAACAAAAGAACTGCCCGCTTGCCCCGTTGAAACAACATTATCCTTGATTGGTGATAAGTGGAAAGTTCTGATTCTGAGAGATTTGACATCAGGTACAAAGCGATTCGGTGAATTAAAGAAGTCTATCGGCAGCGTATCGCAAAAGGTGCTGACGGCTCAGCTTCGTGATATGGAAGAAAACGGGCTTGTAAATCGAAAGGTTTATGCAGAGGTACCGCCGAGGGTTGAATATTCTCTGACCGAGTTGGGGTACAGCCTGAAACCGATTCTTGATGCGATGAGCAATTGGGGAGAGGAATACAAAGCCTCTTTGAAGTGAAAAGCTAATTAAAGCCAATGCCGTATTCTGCGTTTTCTCTTGATACCGGAGCGGTTTGGTGATAGAATATTAATATAAGAATTACATGCCACGGAGGAAAAACATGATAAAACACATTGTATGCTTTAAGCTGAAAGATAACAGCCCCGAGGAATGCGAAAAGGCCAAGGAAGTTTTGCTTTCGATGCAGGGCAAGGTTCCAGAGCTTCGGGGGATAACCGTCGGAATTGATTTTCTTCATTCCGAGCGTTCATATGATTTGATTCTTGAAGTCTTGCTTGACGATGCGGCGGCTCTTGAAAGCTATCAGAACGACCCTTATCATTGCTCGGTTGTCAAAAAGCATATGCATTCGGTAAGAGAATCCAGCGTTGCGGTCGATTATGAGATAGGAGAATAAACATGCAGCTTCTTGAAATCAACAAAGAGAATTATATCGGTCAGGCTGACCCGTTTATTCTTGAAACAAACGGCAGATTTTATATCTACACCACGGGTTCAGACGGGGTTTATGCCTATTCCTCCGATGAACTGCTCAGAGGCTGGCGCTTTGAGGGCAGGGTGTTTACATATCCCGATGTCTATGATTTCTGGGCGCCGTCGGTTATTGAAATTGACGGAACATATTATATGTATTGCTCGTTTGAGTTTGAGGGCGACATTCCCGACGAGGGCGGTCACAAGCAGACCATGTTTGTTTCTTCAAGCAAAAATCCCCTCGGCCCGTTTGAAAACGCAAAACAGCTTTTGCACCCGTTTTCAATTGATTCCCATGTCGTAAAGAACGAAAGCGGACTTTTCATTTTCTATTCAACCAACCGCTTTGACTCCGACCGTCCCGGAACATATATAGCCGTTGACAGGCTTCTCGACCCCGAGACAGCCGAGGGCAAGCCCGTAACCCTTGTTGTGCCGACGCTTGACGAGGAAATTTTCAGGCGTGACAGATATAAAAAAGGCGTTCATTGGCATACAATTGAGGGGGCGTTCTATTTCAGAGAGGGCGATTGGCATTATCTGATGTACAGCGGCTCATGCTATGAAAATGAGAATTATTTTATCGGCTACGCAAGGGCGAAAACCGATGAAACCGATTTAACAAAGATAAAATTTGAGAAATATCCCGATGACGATACCTATGCTCCCGTCATGCGAAGCAATGAGTGGGAGGAGGGAACGGGTCACCATTCCATGATAAAGCACGGCGGCGAATGGTACGCCGTTTATCATGCCCGCAACAAGGATGCGGACGGCCTGAGCGGCGACAGACGCAACGCCCGAATCTGCCGGATGAATGTTAAAGACGGAATTATTACTGCGGACAGAAAACAGTTTGATATTTAATACAATTTATTCATTTTGCATAGTTTTTTAATTGACATAAGCTAAAAAATATGGTATATAAACAAATAGAGACGCATTTCCCCATATAATAAATCGGAAGGGACGTTTTTGACGAAAGAAAAGAAACGCCTCAATGAAAAAGTGCAGTTTTTCATTGAAGAAATCACTCTCTATTGGAATCAGCCCCGTCCGGGTGAATATGTTCCATACAAAGAGGTTGCAATGCTGAGCATCGGCTGGTTTGCAATGTATTTCGCCGTTCAGTTTACAATCGGTTTCGGCGTCGGCAATGCTTTTACCGGCGCAACTCTCGGAATGAACAACAACGAGCTTCTTATTATGGGCTATGTCTGCCAGATTATCGGCTACATTCTTGCTCCGATTAACTCTTGGCTTGTTGATAATCTCAGAAGCAAAAACGGAAAGTACCGTGTTTATATTCAGCTTGCGGTTCCCTCAATGATTCTGACTCTTATCAGTCTTTGGCTTCCTTATGAACAAATGCGTGACGGAGTGTCCAGATATCTGATGATTGCCGTGCTGTTTATTATGGGTCAATGTCAGGGCTACATTCAGGGCTGGTTTCAGACAGGCTTGACAAACATGGTTTATGTCATAACGCCGAACTCTCAGGAGAGGTCAAAAATAATGTCCGTAACGGGCATTATTTACAGCATGGCTCCGACGGTTATGAATCTTTATCTTCCTCTGATGGTCGATATCCTGCCCATCAATGCCAACAAGTTCACCATGACCTATTACCGTGGAACATACACTCCGCTTGCGCTGTTTGCTCCGCTTGCGCTGCTGGCGTTCTTCGGCACAAAGGAAAGACTCGTTCTCCCCAAGAGCAGAATAACAAGAATGAGCTTCGGCAATTCGATTCGCAGCGTTGCAGGCAACAGGATTTTCTGGATAAAGTGCTTTGACGCATGGAACAACTTCCTTGAGGGAGCAAAGGGCGATGTCTGGGATATGCTTGTTTACCGTGCTCACATTACCAAAAGTACAACCTACGGCTTCCTGAATACTCTCTGCCACAATTCTCAGCTTTGGGCGATGATGTTCTCTCCGTGGTTCATTAAAAAATTCGGCAAAAAGAACATTAAAGTTTTTAAAAACATTGCTCAGATATTCCTTATTGCGGGAATCGGGCTTACATACAAATCAAAATATGCGATTGTATTCTTGTTCATTATAAACTATATTAACCGATTCCTTGACTGCGGTGAGGTTATTGACAAGGCGATTGAATCTGATATGCGTGACACTCAGCAGTACCTTGTCGGCGAGAGAATAGACGGCTCGTTCGGGCTTGTTTCAACATATGCAAACGGTCTTGTCGGCATGGCAACAAGTCTTTTCCTGCCGTGGGTTTATAAAAAATGCGGATTTGACGGAAACGATTATTCCGTTCTGGATGTTTATATTGATTATAACCCTGATTTGCCTCTGTCTCAACAGCAGAAGAATCCGAACTGCGTGCTTTACAGCATGCTCGATGTGCTCATTGCGATTTCCGTTTTCGGAGCGGCGGTCGATGTTATTCCTTGGTTCTTCTATGATGTCAGCGAAACGGGTCAAAAGTCCATGCTCAGGGTTATCCGCCTGAGAACGCTGATTGAGGATTATCACACAGGCAAGGGAGAGAAAGAAAACTATATTGAAGGCTGTGAAGCGGTTTTCAAGGCCCGTGAATTTGAAAATGCCGAAAAAGCGGTTGTTTCAAAAGACGAATTAAGGCAGGCCCGTCATCTTCCGAAGAACACTCCCGAGGAGAAACAGGAAAGAAGCGCAAAAATAAAGGAGCTTAAAAAGCGCCTGAATGATGCGGAAAATCATAATGAAGAAATTGAAATTGCAAAATTCGTTATGTTTGAAATCAGAAGATTTTCAACCGAATTCGGCAAGAAACAGCTTGAGCTTGCAAAGCTTGTTGCTCAGGCGGGCGAAGAACGCTTCTATGATGTTTATGAACAGGCGGTAAAGCTTGCATACGAGCTTCCTCATTCAAATGTTAAGGAGGAAAAAACCTGGCGCAGGCAGGAAATCCGCAACGCAAACGCCCTCAAAAAGAGCGCAAAGCTTGCTTATAAGCATTATCCCGACGGCAGAGTCAGCTTTGACCCTCAGGTCATAGAAGATGCGTATAATCTTCCCGACGAAACGAAGGATCAGCAGAAAGAACGCCGCAAGGCGATGAAAAAAGCAAACAAAGAGCAAAATATTTATGCCAAGGTTGCAATGCCGTATCTGTCGGCTTTGAGAACAATTCAGCTTGCCGAGGGATATGAAAATCTTGACGAAATAGTTTCAGGCTATGACGAAGAAAAACAAAGCATTGAGAATAAGAGAGAGAAGGAAAAGGAGGAGCTCAAGCGCCTTTCCGAAGAACGCAGGCTTGATATCGAAAGAAAAAGAGCACAGCGCAAAATGAAAAAATAACAGCTCAGATTAGATTTAAGGATGGTGGTATGTGATGATTAAAAAGACAGCGAAAAAACTTGTCGGCAAGATCGTCAATAAGGTTACAACCGTAACTTCTCAGGGAACTTCGCAGGGTAATATCGGAACATTCACTTCCTCTGCGGAGATGTCGGCGCTTTGCCGCAAAACAGCCGCAGAGAGCATTGTCATGCTCAAAAACAAGGATTCGGTTTTGCCGATTACTCCCGACAGAACCGTTTCGGTTTTCGGCAGAGTTCAGAATGATTATTTTTATGTCGGCTACGGCTCGGGCGGCGATGTCAAAGCGCCCTATAAGGTCAGCCTTATGCAGGGTCTGAGAAACTGCGGCAAGATTGAGATTAACGAGCTGCTTGCGAGAACCTATGAGAAGTGGGGCGAGCAGAATCCCGTTGACGACGGCTTTTGGGGTCATTGGCCGATGAGCTACGACGAAATGCCCGTTGATTTTTCAATGGCAAGAACCGCCGCTTCCTCATCGGACACAGCAATTGTCGTATTGGGCAGGGCGGCAGGCGAGGACAGAGAGAATAAGCTTGAAAAAGGCAGCTATTATCTCACCGACACCGAAAAACAGCTTCTTGATTCCGTAACCTCCGCTTTTGATAAGGTCGTTTTGCTCCTCAACTGCGGCAGCATAATTGATATGTTTGAAATTGCCGAATACGGCGACAAAATTTCTTCGATTCTTTATGTTTGGCAGGGCGGAATGGAGAGCGGAAACGCCGTTGCGGATGTGCTTTGCGGCGATGTTTCTCCGAGCGGCAAGCTGACCGACACCATCGCTTCAAATTACAGCGATTATCCCGGAAGCTCCGATTTCGGCGCAAGAGAGTTTAACTGCTACACCGAGGATATCTATGTCGGCTACCGTGGCTTTGAAACCTTTGCAAAAGAAAAGGTTCTTTATCCGTTCGGCTTCGGACTCAGCTACACCGAATTTGCGGTTGAAAACGCCGAATGTTCGGTTAAAAACGGAAAAGTGACCCTGACCGCCGATGTCAGAAATACGGGCGTTTTCAGGGGCAAAGAGGTTTTGCAGGCTTATTTTGAAGCGCCGTGCGGCAGGCTCGGCAAGCCGTCAAGAGTTCTTGCGGATTTTGCCAAAACAAAGGAGCTTGCTCCGGGCGAAAGCGAAAAAGTCACTCTCGGCTTCTCAGTTGCCGATATGGCTTCTTATGATGATGAAATCGAATATTCATATATTCTCGAAAAAGGAATTTATAAATTCTATCTCGGTTCGGATGTCCGTTCTGCTTCGCTCTGCGGCGAATTTGAGCAGGAAAAGAGCGAGATAATAAAGAGACTTTCTCAGGTTTCTGCGCCCAAGGCGGAGACTGCATTTGAACGCATAAAGTATATTGACGGCAAGGTTGTCAAAGCTCCCGTTCCAACTGCGAAATATGACTTAAAAGAAATAATACTTAATAATCTGCCCGAGGAAATTCCTCAGACTGGCGATAAGGGCATAAAGCTCTCCGATGTCAAAGACGGCAAAGCTTCAATGCAGGAATTTGTTGCTCAGCTCAGCAACACCGAGCTTGAAGCGATAAGCAGGGGAGACTATATAATGAACAGCCCCCTCGGCGCACCGGGCAATGCGGGAACATTCGGCGGAGTGCTTGAATCGTTGAGAGAAAAGGGCGTTCCCGCCGCAACGACAACCGACGGTCCATCGGGTATCAGAATCAACGAGGGAGCGTCGCTCCTGCCGATCGGAACGGCGTTAGCCTGCACATGGAACTGCGCCCTTGCCGAAGAACTCTATGAAAAAGTCGGCGAGGAGATGAAAAAAGTCGGTTCTGATGTTTTGCTTGCTCCCGGAATGAATATCCACAGAAATCCGCTTTGCGGAAGAAACTTTGAATATTTCTCCGAAGATCCGCTCCTTACGGGCAGAATTGCCTCAGCATTCGTCAAAGGCGTTCAGAAAACGGGCGTTTCCGCCTGCCCGAAGCATTTCGCATGCAACAATCAGGAGACGAACAGAACCCATAACGATTCAAGGCTGTCCGAAAGAGCGCTTCGTGAAATCTATCTCAAAGGATTTGAGATTTGCGTTAAAACGGCGAAGCCTTGGAACATAATGACTTCTTACAATAAGATTAACGGCGTTTGGGGTCACTATAACTATGAGCTTTGCGTTCGCATTCTCAGGGGTGAATGGGGCTTTGATGGCAGCATAATGACAGATTGGTGGATGCGTTCGTCAAAGTCGCCCGAATTCCCGAATCTCAAAGATCAGGCTTACAGAGTCAGGTCGGGAGTCAATGTGCTGATGCCGGGCGGTGAAAGAACGGGCAGAAGAAAGCCCGACGGAACTCTGCTTAAAACTCTCGGCAAGCCCGACGGCATCACCCTCGGCGAGCTTCAGCAGAATGCCGCTCATGTTCTTCAATTTATCATGAACAGCTATGCGATGAACAGATAAATATATATTAAACGCAGTAGGCACGGAATTTTCCGTGCCTACTGCGTTTAATTATTGCATTTTCTCTTGCTTTACTTTATGATCAACTATATGTCGCTTTGCAAGCTCTGCGGTAACTTCATCGATTGTTATGCCTGCGTCAATCATCATAACCGTGATGTGATAGAGCAGATCGGCAATTTCAAATACGGTTTCCGCCTTGTCGCCGCCCTTTGCGGCAATGATGACCTCGGTGCATTCCTCGCCGACTTTTTTGAGAATTTTGTCTGTTCCCTTTTCAAAAAGATAGGTTGTGTATGAACCCTCTTTTTTCTCCGTCTTGCGGCCGACAAGCATTTTATAGAGGTTCTCATATGAAAATTCCTCTGTTTCGGGAGCAACAATGTCCTCAAAGAAACAGCTTTCGCTGCCCGTGTGGCAGGCAGGGCCAGCTTTGATAACCTCGATGAGCAGAGTGTCCCTGTCGCAGTCGGTTCTTATTGAAACAACCTGCTGAGTGTTGCCCGAGGTTTCGCCCTTGCGCCAAAGGCATTGACGGGAACGGCTGTAAAAGCAGGTTTTGCCCTCCTTGATTGTGATATCAAGGCTCTCTTTGTTCATGTAGGCAAGCATGAGAACCTTTTTGCTGTAGTAATCCTGCACAATTGCAGGGATAAGTCCGTGCGAATTAAATTTGAGTTCAACCACTTTTTATATCCTCATCTCTATATTATTGTTATTAAGATAACGCTTCAAATCCATAATGTCAACCTCTTTGAAGTGGAAAATTGAAGCGGCAAGGCCTGCGTCTGCACAGTTTGCCCTGAAAAGCTCAAGAAAATCCTCTTTTTTGCCTGCGCCGCCGCTTGCGATAACGGGGATTGAAACAAGGTCGCTGATTTTTTGGAGCATTTCAATGTCAAAGCCCTGCTTAACGCCGTCGGTGTCAATGCTGTTAACAACAAGCTCGCCTGCGCCGCTGTTTTCGCCCTGCTTTGCCCATTCAAGAGCGTCGATTCCCGTGTCGATTCTGCCGCCCTTGCTGAAAACATGAAATTTTCCGTCAACACGCTTGATATCCATTGAGAGCACAACGCATTGGTCGCCGTATTTCTTTGCGGCTTTTTCAATCAGAGACGGGTCATTGATTGCGCCCGAGTTAACGGATACCTTGTCTGCCCCGCATTTGAGAACACGGTCAAAATCGTCAAGAGTGTTGATGCCGCCGCCGACCGTCAGCGGAATGAATATTTCGCCCGCAACCTGTTTCAATGCGTCGGTGAAAAGCGAGCGGTTCTCAAACGATGCGGTAATATCATAAAAAACAAGCTCGTCAGCGCCGCTGTCGTTATAAAAATGAGCAAGCTCAACGGGGGATGCAACATCCTGAATCCCTTCAAAATTAACGCCTTTAACAACTCTGCCGTTTCTGACATCAAGGCAGGGTATTATTCTTTTTGTAATCATTTTTCATTACCTCCGGCAGCTTCAAGAGCTTCTTTCAGGCTGAGTTTGCCCTCATAGACGGCTTTGCCGACAATTGCGCCGTAAATGCCCATTTTGCGAAGCTCCTTTATTTCATCGACGAAAGTGATTCCGCCCGAAGCGATAATGTTAATGCCCTCAATGGCTGAAAGCTCGGAATAAACTTCAAGATTAGTGCCGCTGAGCATTCCGTCCTTTGAAATGTCGGTGTATATTACCGTTGAAATGCCGCTGTCACGGAGCCTTTTGCAGAACTCAACGGATTTTATCGCCGTTGTTTCCTGCCAGCCGCTGACGGCAACAAGACCGTTTTTGGCGTCAACGCCAACGGCGATTGCGTCGCCGAATTCCTTAACTGATTTTTCAACAAAGGAATAATCACGAACCGCCGCCGTGCCGAGAATAACTCTTTTAACGCCGAGCGAAAGGTAATCTTCAATTCTTTTCATGTCTCTGATGCCGCCGCCGACCTCAATGAAAAGCCCCTTGATTTTTGCGGCTTCACGGATTGCGTCGAAGTTAACGGGAGCGCCGCTTTTTGCGCCGTCAAGGTCAACCATGTGCAGGTTGACCGCCCCGTCCTGCATGAATTTCTGAGCCATTTCGGCGGGGGAATCGGCATAAACTTTAACATTTGCATAGTCGCCCTTTGTCAGCCGAACGACCTTGCCGCCGAGAATGTCTGTTGCGGGAAATATCTGCATAGCTTTCTCCTTATATCTCTGAAAATGCTTTGAGAAGAGCCAAGCCCTTTGCGCCGCTCTTTTCAGGGTGGAACTGCATTCCGTAAACGCTGCCGCTACGGACTACCGCAGGAACTGCCGCACCGTATTCGGCGAGAGCAAGCGTGCTTTCCATGCAGTCACGGGCATAAAACGAATGAACGAAATACATATAATCTCCGTGAGTAATGTATTTGAAAATCGGGTCATCCTTAACAAGATTGAGCTTGTTCCAGCCCATGTGAGGAATTTTAAGATTGTGAGGAATATGACCCTCAAGAGGGCCGACATAGCCCTTTATCAGCCCAAGCCCCGCATGAGCGCCGTATTCAAAGCTTTTTTCAAAAAGCAACTGCATTCCGAGGCAGATGCCGAGAATCGGCTTGCCCTCGGCGGCGAGAGAGCGCAGGAGCTTGTCCATGCCGCAGTCACGCAGTTTTTTTGCCGCATCGCCGAATGCGCCGACGCCGGGCAGGATTATTTTATCTGCGGCGGCAATCTCAGCCTTGTCGCCCGTGATTTTGCATTCAATGCCGAGACTTCTGAGCGAGGAGGAGAGCGAAAAAAGATTTCCGCACCCGTAATCAATAATTGCAATCATCACAGAATCCCCTTTGTTGACGGAATTTCTCCGCCGAGTGCTTCGTCAACAAAAACGGCTTTCGCAAGCGCTCTTGAAACCGCTTTGAAAATGCCCTCAATGATGTGGTGAGTGTTTTTGCCGTCAAGCTGTTTTATGTGAAGCGTGATATCGCTGTTGCGGACAAATGAAATGAAAAATTCCTCAACAAGTTCGGTATCCATTCCGCCAACGGATGCGTTCGGAATGCTGACATCATAGTTCAGATATGCTCTGCCGCTGATATCAACGCTTGCAAGGATAAGTGCCTCGTCCATCGGGAGCAGAAAACTGCCGTAACGGGTGATGCCTCTTTTTTCTCCGATTGCCTGAGCAAAAGCCTTGCCGAGAACGATTCCGATGTCCTCAACGGTGTGGTGATAGTCAACCTGAGTGTCGCCCTTGCAGCTTACCGACAAATCAAATCTGCCGTGGCGTGCGAAAAGCTCAAGCATATGATTCAGAAAACCGCAGCCTGTGTCAATTTCGCTCTTGCCCGTGCCGTCAAGGCAGAGCTTCAGCGAGATATCGGTTTCGCTGGTTTTTCTGTTGATTTCCGCCTGTCTCATTTCTTTTCCTCCAATATTTCTTTTATCGATTTAATCAGAGTGTCCATATCTTCGTCTGCGCCAACGGTTATGCGAAGATAATTGTCAATTTTCGGCTTGTTGAAATAACGGACAAGTATTCCTCTTTCACGAAGCTTTGCCGCAAGCTCCGAAGCGTTTATCCTGTCGCTTGAAGCAAAAATGAAATTTGCCTTTGAATCCGTGCAGTTGAAGCCAAGCTCTCTTAGCTGAGCTTTTACCCTTTCACGGGTTGCAACGATGCGTGAAATCCTGTCGTCATAGTATTCATTGTCGGCAATTGCCGCCGCCGCCGCTTTTATCGAAAGAGTGTTGATGTTATAAGGATTAAATGAAAATTTCAGCTTGTTGAGGTCGGCGATAAGCTCCTTTGAGCCGATGCCGAAGCCGACACGCAGACCCGCAAGAGAATGGCTCTTTGAAAAGGTGTGGACTACGAGAAGATTGTCATATTTCTTAACAAGCTCCGAACAGCTCATGCCGCAGAACGCCATGTATGCTTCGTCGATGATAACAACATTATCGGGGTTGGAAGCAACGATTTTTTCAACCTCCGAAACGCCGAATGCAAGCCCCGTCGGAGCGTTGGGATTTGCAATAACGATATTTTTACCCTTGCCGATATAATCTTCAACATTGACCGAAAAATCACCGTTCAGCGGAATCTGTTCAAGGTCAACGCCGAAAATGTCGGCATAGACGGGATAAAAGCCGTATGAAATTTCGGGGCAGGCGAGCGAACCGCCTCTGCCGCAAAAGCCCATAATCGCAAACGCCAGAACATCGTCCGAGCCGTTGCCGCAGAACACCATGTCGGGCGTAACGCCGAACTGCTCTGCAATCGCCGAGCGAAGCTCTTTAAGCTCGGGGTCGGAATAAAGATTCAGTTTGTTTATAACCTCGCTGTTCAGAACCTTCAGAACTTTCGGCGAGGGCGGAAACGGAGATTCGTTGGTGTTAAGCTTTATAACCTTGACATTAACCTGTTCACCGGGCACATATGGAACAAGCTTTTCATAGTTTTTTGAAAGAAATCTGCTCATGCGTGACTCCTTATTTTTCAAATCTTATTGCTGCGCTTCTGCCGTGAGCCTGGAGACCCTCACGGTTTGCGAAAAGAACGATTTTATCCTTAACCTTTCCGAGCGCTTCCTCGGTGTAATAGAGATATGATGACTTTTTAACAAAATCGTCAACCGAAAGGGGAGAGCTGAATTTAGCCGTGCCCGAGGTCGGCAGGGTGTGGTTCGGCCCTGCAAGGTAATCTCCGAGAGCTTCGGGAGCGTTTTTGCCGAGGAATATCGAGCCTGCGTTCTTGATTTTATCAAGCAGAGCAAACGGCTCGTCAACGCAGACTTCAAGATGCTCGGGAGCAATCTCGTTGGCGATTTCAACGCCCTGCTCAAGGTCGGAGGCGATGATTATTTTGCCGTTTGTATCAATTGAGGTTCTTGCAATTTCTTCACGGGGAAGAAGCGGAAGCTGTCTTTCAATTTCTGCCTGAACGGCGAGAGCAAGCTCCTTGCTGTCGGTGACGAGAACTGCACTTGCGAGCTTATCATGCTCAGCCTGAGAAAGCAGGTCTGCGGCAACATAAGCAGGGTTGCAGGTTCCGTCTGCAAGCACGAGAATTTCGCTTGGGCCTGCAATCATATCGATATCGACAAGGCCGAAAAGCATTCTTTTTGCCGTTGCAACAAAAACATTGCCGGGGCCGACGATTTTATCTGCCTTGGGAACGCTCTCCGTTCCGTATGCAAGAGCGGCAACCGCCTGAGCGCCGCCTGTTTTGATTATTGTGTCAACTCCCGCAATTTTTGCGGCGCAGAGAATCGCCGAGGGAATATTGCCCTGTTTGTCGGGGGGAGTGACCATGATTATCTCTTTAACTCCCGCAATTTTTGCGGGTATGGCGTTCATAAGAACCGTTGAGGGATAGCTTGCCGTGCCGCCGGGAACATAAATTCCGACCTTTTCAATCGGCGTTATTTTCTGACCTGCAATTATACCGTCGCCCTCGTCAATTCTGAAGCCCGAACGGAGCTGTTTTTCGTGAAATGCCCAAATATTTTTTTTGGCTGTCTCAAGCGTTTCAATAAAAGCCCTGTCCTCGTTCTCATATGCCGAATCGATTTCTTCCTGAGTAACTCTCAGATTTTCGGGGCATGAGCCGTCAAATTTAAGGCTGTATTCCCTGAGCGCCTTGTCGCCGTTTGCCTTAACATTGGCGATAATGTCGGAAACAATGGCTTCAACGCCGCTTTCAAGCTTTATGTCACGGGTGAGAATATCGCTTTTTTCGGCGTTCTCTATGTCAATTATTTTTATCATTTTCAGCTAACTCCTTTTTCAGCTTTTCCATAAGCCGTTCAATGTCTGCGCTCTTGAATTTATAAGATGATTTGTTGGCGATGAGTCTTGCGCTTATCGGCATGATTTTCTCATAAACTCTTAGGTCGTTTTCTTTGAGGGTCTTGCCCGATTCAACTATATCGACGATAACATCCGAAAGCCCGAGAATCGGCGCAATTTCAATCGAGCCGTTGAGCTTGATTATTTCAATTTCACGGTTGAGCGAAATGTAATAGTTCTTTGCAATGTTGACAAACTTTGTCGCAACTCTCAGCGGACGGTCAAAGTCCTCAACATAATCATTCGGGGCGGCAACGCACATATTGCATTTGCCAAGCCCGAGGTCGAGCAGTTCATATATATCAAAACTGTCCTCTTCAAGAATGTCCTTGCCGACAACGCCGATGTCGGCGGCGCCGTGAGCAATATAAATTGCAACATCGGAGGGCTTTACGAGGAGATAACGCACGCCGTTTTCTTTATTCTCAAAAACAAGCTTGCGGTTGTCGCTGTATATTTCACTGCAATCGTAGCCGATTGAAGCGAAAAGCTCATAGACCTTGTCGCCGAGTCTGCCTTTGGGCAGAGCAATGTTCAGCATGATGTAACCTCCCTCAAAGCGCCGTTTTCAAACATATAGGTGGTTTTTGCCCTGTATCCGTCGGGAACGGAATGTTCAACTCTGACGGAAAAGCCTTTTTCGATAAAGCTTTCAACGAGCGAAAGCAGAGAAACGCTCTGCTCTGCGGAATCGAATACGATAAGAATATCGCTGTCATATTCACGCTTTTTCTTATAATAAAGATTGAGATTGTCAAGATAGACCGCAAAGCCGATAGCCTGAATGTTTTCACGCAGCTTGCCTGCGAGCTTATCGTATCTGCCGCCCGAAAGCACCGCCGAGGGGGCTTTTTCAACATATCCCTGGAAGATGATTCCGTTGTAGTAATCAATATTGTTCATAACCGAAAGGTCGATAAACAGCCTGTCGGCAAGCGGACTCTTTTTGAGCGAGGCGCAGATAAATTCAAGCTCACTGCAGGCCTTTTTCATCTCGTCGTTGCACGAAAGTGCCCTGAGCATCGGAATTGCATCGTCCATTTTGCCGCTGATTTGGGCAAAGCTTGCAAGAAGCTCCGTTTTTTCGCCGCTGACGCCGCATTTTTCGCAGATTGTGCGAAGGTCATGGGTGTTTTTGCTCTTGACACAGCTTACAATTTCTTTTTTGGCATTTTCACCGATTTCAAGCTCGCTCAGCAGAGAGGGGATGAACGCCATATGAGAAATCGAAAGCACAAAATCCTTGTCAATGGTTTTAAGGCTCTTTGCGGCGAGCATCAGAACCTCGGCAACCAGATAATCGTCAACGCTGCCGAGAATTTCAACGCCGGTCTGCTTTATTTCCTTGTAGTCCATGGAGCTGTCAGTCATTCTGAAAACGCTTTCATTATAATAAAGCTTTGTCAGCGAGCCTGAAAGCTTGGCGTTTTTAACTATTGAAAGAGTTATGTCGGGCTTGAGAGCCATGAGGCGGCCGTCGGAATTATTGAAAGCGAGAATACCCTTGCTTGAGAGGAAATCTCTGTTGTCGCTGTAAAAGCTGTATTCCTCAAACTTTGCCATGCGGTATTCCTTGTAGCCCCATTGCTTATAAAGCATTGAAAGCTCGTAGGTCAGGCTGTCCTCCTTGGACAGCGAAGCAAGAAATTCGTTCATATGATTCTCCCGATAATTTTAGTATGCTGACAGTATACCACACTTTATCGTATTAGTCAATTAGCGATTTACCACGCTAAATTGAAACGGAGCGCAGAATTATTTATATAAAATATACAAACCGAGCGCACCAAAGCTCGCCTGCGTCGGTCGGCAAAAGCTGAGCTTTGATGCACCCGTCATTATTTATCCGTTTATTGATTTGCAAAGGCAGTCGAAGCTTTCCTGACTGATAACATGCTCGATTCGGCACGCATCGATTGCCGCTTGGTCAGCGCTGACTCCGATGCTTTTGAGCCAATCGGTTATTGTTTCGTGGCGGTTGTAGATTTTGCTTGCAATTTCAAGGCCGGATTCCGTGAGCGTTATCAGCCCGTCGCTGTCGGTAACAACATAGCCGTGTTCCCTCAGATTCCTCATTGCAACGCAAACGCTGGGTTTTGAAAAGCCAAGCTCGGTTGCAATGTCAACAGAGCGCACGGCGGCTTTCCTTTTGCTGAGAATGAGTATGGTTTCAAGATAGTTTTCAGCGGATTCGCCCATTATCATTCGTTTCAACCTCCGTTAATTTCAGACATCTGATTGTTGCAAAACAATAATAACATATTATTATTCAATTATCAAGAGAAATCATAAATACTTGCCGATAAACTCTGTTATTCCGTTCCAATATATTTCGGGGAACGCATAACCCGATGCGGCGTGGGTTGCGCCCGGAACAACAAGCCGCTCCTTTTCGCATGAAGCATTGTTGAAAAGGGGATAGTTCATCCAGAACGGAACTGTTGAATCCTTGTCGCCGTGGATAAACAGCGTCGGAGTTTTTGAATGTTTAACCTGCTCCAGAGCCGAGGCGTCCTTGAGGCTGAAGCCGAGAATGAGCCTTGCCGCAGGCTCGGCAATTTTCAGAATTACATTTGCGGGAATCTGTGTTTTTTCTCTTATCTGAACCGAAAACTGGTCGCAGAGCGAGGTAAAGCCGCAGTCCTCAATGCAGCAGATAACATTGTCGGGCAGAGCTTCGCCCGTTGCCATCATAACGGTTGCGGCGCCCATTGAAACGCCGTGAAGAATGATTTTTGCTTCGGGGTCTTTTTCAACAATGGCATTGACCCAATCGACAATATCGAGCCTGTCAAGCCAGCCCATAGTGCAGTATTTGTGTTCGCTTTCGCCGTGACCTCTGAGATGCGGCAGAATAACATTGAAGCCCATGTCAAAGAATCTTTTGGCATAGCAGGCGTTCTGATAAGGCTCGCCCGTGTAGCCGTGGCAGGAAAAAGCATAGACATGGCTCGGCTCTTCAGCCTGATAATACATTGCATGAAGGCGGGTGCCGCTTCTGTTCATCATTGAGATGTTATCATAGGCTCTCTCTTTGTGAAATTTTTGACCTGCCAAAGCTTCGTCGCTTTCATAGAAGCATCTGCTGTCCTCGTCCGAAACAACGCCGCCCGACGAAGCGACCGCTTTGATTCCTTTTCTGCTGAGATTCATTTCAATGAATGCGCTGCCGGCGGCAAGCCATGCAGAGCCGATAACCGCTCCGGGAACGGCGATTTTTTTGAATAAGCTTGTTTTCTTTTCACTCATAATTATTCCTCCGTTTTATAAAGAAAGCTACGCAGACCATAAAGAATGCGCAGCTTTACGCAGTAACCGTAGCATTTTTCGGTTACATTAATCGTGATATTTGAATCTTTGAATTTTTGATGTGGTGGTCTTAACAAACTCGGTGCGTCTGACCTTGAAGCTGGCGATTCTCTTGTATGACGGAAGCTTTTCGTTAACCGCTTTGATTACCTTGCTGAATATATCCGTCAGTTCTTCATCGGTAATTTCATCCTTGCTTTTGCCGAAACGCTCTTTGATTTCTTCAAAATTGGGGAAAATTCTTGCACCGATGATGGTTTCGCCCTTTTTGTTTTCATCGCCGAGAACAAGGCATTCGCCGACGAGCGGGTCTGTGCTCAGGTGATATTCAAGCTCCTCGGGATAAATGTTCTTGCCGTTGCTGGGAATAATAACATTTTTGCTTCTGCCGGAAATATAGAAACGGCCTTTATCGTCAACTCTGCCGAGGTCGCCCGTGTGAAGAAAGCCGTCTGAGTCAATGACCTTTGCGGTCTCCTCGGGGTTGTTGTAATAGCCGAGCATAACCATCGGACCTTTAACGCAGATTTCGCCGATGCCCGTTTCGGGGTCGGGGTCGAGAATCTTTGCTTCGCTGCCGGGAATCGGAACGCCGACCGATTCGGCAAGATGAAGCTTATCATGGTTCATTATTGCAAGGGGAGCGCACTCGGTCAAGCCGTAGCCGAAAACAATCTGAATTCCGAAAGCCTTGAAATCTTCAAGAATCTGCGGGTTGATGGGAGCTGCGCCGCAGATTATGAGCCTCATTGAGCCGCCGAAAGTGTCAATAATTTCTTTGAAGAAAACCTTTTTAAGGTCAAGACCGACATATGAGCCCATTTTGCAGAGAACCTTGCCGATTTTGAAAAGGGTTTCGCCGTGCGGCTTTGATTTTATCGCTTTCATCAGGCGTCTGTGAATTGTTTCGAGAATAAGGGGAACCGAAACAAAAACAGACGGGCTGAACTCCTTCATGTTGTTAAGAACATATTTGAAGCCGTCGCAGAAGGTGACCTTTGCTCCGCAGTAGGGAGCAAAGAAAAGAATAATAGTTGATTCATATGTGTGGTGGAGCGGGAGCATTGAGATTCCGCAGTCCTCGGGCTTGATTTTAAGGATGCCCATTGCCGACATAACCTCAAAGCAGAAGTTTCTGTGGCAAAGCATAACGCCCTTTGAAGTGCCTGTTGTTCCCGAAGTGAAAATAAGAGAGCACATTGCATCGGGGTCGATAACGGCGTCAAGATAACGGGTGTCGCCGTCTTTAAGAAGCTGTTTGCCCTTTCTGAGCAGGTCGGTGATTGTAACAATTCCCTCCTGAGGATCTTCACGGATGAGAACTATCTGAAGATCCTTTTTAAGCTCGTCTTTTCTCTCGTTGAGCTTGTTTGCGGTTTTTTTGTCGCAGAAAATAAGCTTGACATCCGAAACATTGAGAATGCTGTTGATATCGTCAAACATCAGTTCTTTATCGATGGGAACAATAACGCCCACGCCGAGAACGGTTGCCATATATGAAAGGCACCATTCATAGCAGCTCTCTGCACAGACTGCTATTCTCTGACCCGAAAGGCCCATGTCAACAAGGGCTGTTCCGAGGCGGTCAATGTGTCTGCGATATTTTTCGTATGTTATTTCGTAATGCTCGCCCTTTCTGTTCTTGATTTCAAATGCAGGGCGGTTGCCGTATAATTCAACACTCTGATCGAGCAAATCTCTTAAATCTTTTATTTCTCTTACCTTGTAGAAAGGCTTAGTCAAAGAGACGCACCTCCAAACACAAATGTATCACTATTTTATCATAATTGAAACGAAAAATCAATAAATAAATTCTTAATAATTCTCTAATTATTCTGCGTTGTAAATAGATGTGACCCATTTCGGTCAAAAAATAAAGTCAAGATAT
>JBJEQD010000148.1:0-4395 GCA_051881575.1 Acutalibacteraceae bacterium
ATGTATTTTACCATTCACTTTCCTTTGTGTCCACTTTTACTATACAACTTTCCACTATTCACTTTTCACTCTTCACTTCAATTAATCAATTTCTATCGGGCGACCACGCAGGGTCGCCCCTACCTTCATGTGCCGCAGGCACACTTCATTTCTTCATTTCTCTTGCGATGCCCACATCGTCCCGAATACACATAATATATTATATTATTCAAAAAATATATGGATTTAATCTTCACAATATGATATAATTAATTTTAGATTTTTTATACGGAAGGATGACATTCTGATGAAATATGCGGTTGTTCTTTATGACGGAATGGCGGACTATCCCGTCCCCGCTCTCGGCGGCAAAACTCCCATGGAGCTTGCAAAAAAGCCGATTTTTGATTCGCTCGCCAAAAAAGGCAGAGTCGGCATTGTTAAAACGGTTGCCGACGGTCTGAAGCCCGGCAGCGATGTTGCAAATCTCAGCGTTCTCGGCTATGACCCCAAGGTCTGCTACACAGGCCGCTCTCCGCTTGAAGCGGTCAGCATCGGCGTTAAAATGGCAGACGATGATGTTGCTCTGCGCTGTAATGTCGTTACGCTCAGCGATGATGAAAACTACGGCGACAAAACCATGCTTGATTATTCCGCAGGCGATATTTCAAGCGCCGAAGCGGCTGAAATAATCAAAACCGTTCAGGAGCATTTCGGCAGCGATGAATTCACATTTTACAGCGGCGTGAGCTACCGCCATTGCCTTATCTGGCACGGCGGCACAACCGAGCTTGGCAAAATGACTCCGCCCCACGACATTTCGGGCAGGGTTATCGGCGAGCATCTTTCAACCGCTCCGAACGCCGAAAAGCTTATAAAAATGATGAAAGAAAGCTATGAGCTTCTGAAGGATCATCCCGTCAACAAAAAGAGGATAGCCGAGGGCAAAGCTCCCGCAAACTCGATCTGGCTTTGGGGCGAGGGCAGAAAGCCGTCGCTTGCTTCGTTTGAAAAGACCTACGGCGTTAAGGGCAGTATTGTTTCCGCCGTTGACCTGCTGAAGGGCATCGGAATCTGCGCAGGCATGGGCACTCCCGAGGTTGAGGGCGCAACCGGCTACATTGACACGAATTTTGAGGGCAAGGCGAACGCCGCCGTTGAAGAATGGAAAAACGGCAAAGACCTTGTTTATATCCATATTGAAGCTCCCGACGAGTGCGGTCACCGCAACGAGCCGGAAAATAAAGTCAGAGCAATCGAGCTGATTGACGAAAAGGTTCTGCCGATTATTCTTGACTATCTCAACGGCTGCGGCGAGGATTATAAAATAATGATTCTGCCCGACCATCCGACGCCTATCGTTACTCAGACTCATGCGGGCGACCCCGTTCCGTTTATGATTTATCATAAGAATGCCGAAACCGACAGCGGCGTTGATTCAATAAACGAAAATTCGGCAAAAGCGACGGGCGATTATGTCGCAGTCGGTCACACGCTGATGAAAGAATTTCTGGAGGGCTGAAAAATGGGATATAAAATCAACACAAAATGTATTCTCAGCGGCTATTCGCCGAAAAACGGAGAGCCGAGACAGCTCCCCGTCTATCAGAGCACGACTTATAAATACGATTCGAGCGTTGAGATGGGAAAGCTTTTTGACCTTGAATCCGAGGGCTATTTCTACACAAGGCTTCAGAATCCGACAAACGACGCCGTTGCCGCTAAAATCGCCGACCTTGAGGGCGGCGTCGGCGCAATTCTGACCTCATCGGGTCAGGCGGCTTCGTTCTATTCGGTTTTCAACATTGCCGGAGCGGGCGACCATATAGTCAGCTCTGCCGCAATTTACGGCGGAACATACAATCTTTTCAATGTCACCATGAGAAAGCTCGGCATTGACTTCACCTTTGTCAGCCCTCACGCAAGCGAGGAGGAGCTGAACGCCGCATTCAAACCCAACACCAAGGCGGTTTTTGCCGAAACTCTCTCCAACCCCGCTCTTGAAGTGCTCGACATTGAAAAGTTCGCTTCGGTGGCTCATGCCCACGGCGTTCCGCTCATCGTTGACAACACTTTCCCCACCCCCGTCAACTGCCGTCCGTTTGAGTTCGGCGCAGATATTGTCACCCACTCAACAACAAAATATATGGACGGCCACGCCACAAGCGTCGGCGGCTGTATTGTTGACAGCGGCAACTTTGATTGGACTCAGAACAACAAGTTCCCCGGGCTGACAACTCCCGACGATTCATACCACGGCATAACCTATACCGAGCGTTTCGGTAAGCTTGCTTACATAACAAAGGCAACGAGCCAGCTCATGCGTGACCTTGGCTCGATTCCGTCTCCGTTCAACGCATTCCTGCTCAATCTCGGGCTTGAAACCCTGCCTCTGAGAGTTGAAAGACATTGCCAAAACGCCCTGAAAGCTGCGGAATTTATCCGTGACAGCGGCTGTGCAATTGAGGTTAACTACCCCGGCATGGAGGGCAGCCGAGGCTATGAAACCGCCAAAAAATATATGCCCAACGGCACGAGCGGCGTTATTTCATTCAGAATCAAGGGCGGCAGAGACGCCGCAACAAAATTCATGGACAGCCTTAAAATTGCCGAAATTGCAACTCATGTTGCAGACGCAAGAACCTGCTGCCTGCACCCGGCAAGCACAACTCACCGCCAGCTCACGGCTCAGGAGCTTATCGACTGCGGAATATCGGACGATCTTATCCGTCTTTCGGTCGGCATTGAACATATTGACGATCTTCTTGAAGACATCGGCAATGCGCTTGAAGCTTCGCAAAAATAAAATAACAAATAAAATGACAATGCGGGCAGCCCTTTTCGGGTTGCCCGCATTGTCACGATGAAAATTTCTAAGAAACTGGAAAATCAAACTTTACCCAACGGCGGGAGCCATGCGGCTCCCGCCGTAATTGAAAACAGATTATTTATTTAACATGCCGAGAAGTCCTTCAATTGCCTTGCCGAGCTTGCCCCAGATTTCGCTGCCGATAATCTTGCTGATAAGGCTGGGAACATCGTTGAGAAGGAAATTGATAACCTTTTCAAAGCCCTCTTTGATTTTGTTCAGGGTGTCGTTAACGGGACCGACCTTAACCTGATAAGTCTTTTCAACGGTCTTAACGGTCTCCCATTGGTTGCCGCCGACAAATCTTTCAAGTCTGTAAGTAACCTTGACATTCATGGTCTTTTCAGCGTTATCCTTGCCGGGAGTGAAGGTTCCCTTGAGACCGATAACGCCTGAACCCGAAAAGTCCGCATCAGTCTTGTCGCCTGCCGTGAATGACTGGGGAACAAGTCTTGTATCGCCGAATTCTGCGTTTGTGCCAACGCCGTAGGTATCGCCGTTAACGGTGAAGGTCTGTGTTTCGTTAGCATAAACCTTGCCTGTGGGGGCAATAAATGTGCATCTGCTGACATCAGCCTGATAGCTTGCTCTTGTGTTGGTCTTAACATTGAGAGCATCGCTGACTTCGCCGGGCTCCTGATTTGCCAAAAGAACTTTTCTTGCAATGATGCTGTAGGAAGTATCGGGAGTGAGCTTTGTGAAGCTGCCGCTTGCATCCCATGTTGCACCCTTGTTGATTGAAAACTCAACGCCTTCAACTGCCTGAACAACGATTTCGGTGTTGGTCTTGTTGATAAGCACGGGAGCATCGGGCTTGCCTGCGGGGGGAGTCATCTTTGTTGTTACGGTTGTTGTAACTTCTTCACTTGCATAGGAAACATCGGTAACAGCCTTTGTTCTGACGGCAACTGTATAAGCAGTTTCGGGAATAAGTCCCTTGAACTCAACAACATCGCTCCAGTCAACAAGAACTTCGCCTTCTGCGCTTGTGAGCTTATACTCACAGCCTTCAACCTTGTTAACGGTTATGGAAGTTGACTTGACAGCGGTGGGAACGGGAGCGGCGGGAACGATGCCTTTTTTGAGAAGCTTGAATGTAACCGATGATGTTACGGGCTTCTCGTCAACAATAAGAGCCGCAGTTAAGGTATATAATGTGTCCTCTTTCAAATTGTAAAACAGAATGTTGCCTGAATCCGCCGTCATTGACGGAGCAGTCGGTTCAATGGTAATATTGGCGTCATCCACGGGCTTCTGAACCGTTACGGATTTGTTTTCAACATCAAGAGTGAAAACCGGCTTTGCGGGTACTGAATTGTCCTCCTCTGTCGCTGCACTTACGGAAATTGCAAGTCCCGAGCAAAGCATGAGCAATGCAAGGAGCAATGACAGCGCTTTTTTGGTTGCTGATTTGGTTTTTGTCATTTTATTTTCCTCCGTTTTATATTTTCTTCCGTATTTTCGGAAGTTATAGTTTTTTTAACAACAATCCATATGTCTGAAATACAATATCTCATGCACATTCGGGCATTTTTCTCTTTGACATA